>NZ_JBDYCV010000039.1:0-35272 GCF_040495915.1 Shigella sp. FJ200513
TCGGTGGAGCTGCATGACAAGGTCATCGGGCATTATCTGAACATAAAACACTATCAGTAAGTTGGAGTCATTACCAATTCAATCATCAAATTTATATATGACCAATGGCATACCCATGAATAAAGTGGTATGATAACTTCGTCCGCATTCCACTCCGGGAGACGCATATGGAAATCACTGAACCACGCCGTTTGTATCAACAACTTGCTGCTGACCTGAAAGAGCGCATTGAACAGGGCGTCTATCTGGTGGGTGATAAACTGCCTGCCGAACGCTTTATTGCCGATGAAAAGAACGTCAGCCGAACGGTAGTTCGTGAAGCCATCATCATGCTGGAAGTTGAAGGCTATGTGGAGGTGCGTAAAGGTTCAGGTATTCATGTGGTTTCCAACCAGCCGCGTCATCAGCAGGCGGCTGACAATAATATGGAATTCGCCAATTACGGTCCGTTTGAGTTGCTTCAGGCTCGCCAGCTCATCGAAAGTAATATTGCCGAGTTCGCGGCAACTCAGGTAACGAAACAAGACATCATGAAACTGATGGCCATTCAGGAACAGGCGCGCGGCGAACAATGCTTCCGTGATTCCGAGTGGGATTTACAGTTCCACATTCAGGTAGCCCTGGCGACGCAGAACTCCGCCCTGGCGGCCATCGTTGAAAAAATGTGGACCCAGCGTAGCCATAACCCGTACTGGAAAAAACTACACGAACACATTGATTCCCGTACCGTTGATAACTGGTGTGATGACCACGATCAAATTCTCAAGGCGTTAATTCGCAAAGATCCTCATGCTGCTAAGCTGGCAATGTGGCAGCATCTGGAAAACACCAAAATCATGTTATTTAACGAAACCAGCGACGATTTCGAGTTCAATGCCGACCGCTATCTGTTCGCCGAAAACCCGGTAGTGCATCTCGATACGGCCACCAGCGGCAGCAAATGAAATTCCTGTCCGACAGGCGCTGCAATGCGCCTGTTTGTCTCGTCGGTAAGCGAAAAGTATAAAGTGTCAGCCTGTGTAAATCCTCTCGCCACCCTCCCCTGCAATCAGCAAAATCAGACTCCACGGACATGTAATTTTGATAACGAACAACGTTGACCTTTGTTACAATTAGATTCAATTTGAATTTATGCTTTTGAATGCTTTCTTATCTCACGTTTTAACAGGGAATAGTTCAGGCTGTGTTGATGTATCAAACCCGCAGAACATACCAAAACAGCAATAACATTGCGGTAGTGCATCTTTTAAAACCAGCGTGGCGTTAACCGATTCACCAGGAATAATGAATGGAACTTTTGACCCAATTGCTGCAAGCCCTGTGGGCGCAGGATTTTGAAACCCTGGCCAATCCATCGATGATTGGCATGTTGTATTTTGTCTTGTTTGTAATTTTGTTCCTTGAAAATGGCTTGCTTCCGGCGGCCTTTTTACCGGGCGACAGTTTACTGGTATTGGTCGGCGTGTTGATTGCGAAAGGCGCGATGGGTTACCCGCAAACGATTCTGCTGCTGACCGTTGCCGCCAGCCTCGGTTGCTGGGTCAGCTATATTCAGGGGCGATGGCTGGGCAATACCCGCACCGTACAAAACTGGCTATCTCATTTACCCGCGCATTATCATCAACGCGCACACCATCTTTTTCATAAACACGGTTTATCGGCGCTGTTAATTGGTCGCTTTATTGCATTTGTCAGAACACTGCTGCCGACGATTGCCGGGTTATCAGGGCTGAATAACGCGCGCTTTCAGTTCTTCAACTGGATGAGCGGTCTGCTGTGGGTATTGATCCTGACAACTCTGGGTTACATGCTCGGCAAAACGCCGGTATTTTTAAAGTACGAGGACCAGCTGATGTCATGCCTGATGCTGCTCCCGGTGGTGCTGCTGGTGTTTGGCCTGGCAGGTTCTCTGGTCGTGTTATGGAAAAAGAAATATGGAAATCGGGGGTAAGGGATGCAAATACCTCGCATGTCGCTTCGCCAGCTAGCCTGGTCCGGCACTGTTTTACTTCTGGTCGGCACGCTGTTGCTGGCCTGGTCCGCGGTTCGCCAGCAAGAGTCTACGCTGGCGATTCGTGCCGTTCATCAAGGCACAACGATGCCAGACGGTTTTTCGATCTGGCATCACCTTGACGCTCATGGCATTCCTTTCAAAAGTATCACCCCCAAAAACGACACTCTGTTAATTACATTTGACTCCAGCGACCAGAGCGCCGCCGCAAAAGCGGTCCTCGACAGAACATTGCCCCATGGCTACATCATTGCGCAGCAGGACAATAACAGTCAGGCTATGCAGTGGCTGACCCGGTTACGGGATAACTCTCATCGCTTCGGATAACTTCCTGTTATCCGAAACATATCACTCACTTTGGTGATTTCACCGTAACTGTCTATGATTAATGAGGCGGTGGTTAACACTACCGCTTCGTTGTCTGGACAATCGTTCCTTTGTAATAGGTCCGAATCACAATGGAAGGTTCAAGAATGAAATACCGCATCGCTTTAGCTGTTTCTCTCTTTGCTCTTAGTGCCGGTAGTTATGCCACTACCCTGTGTCAGGAAAAGGAGCAAAATATCCTTAAGGAGATCAGCTATGCCGAAAAACACCAAAACCAGAATCGTATTGACGGTCTGAATAAAGCCCTGAGTGAAGTCCGGGCCAACTGTTCAGATAGCCAGCTGCGTGCCGATCATCACAAGAAAATCGCAAAGCAGAAAGATGAGGTGGCGGAACGCCAGCAAGATTTAGCCGAGGCGAAGCAAAAAGGCGATGCCGATAGAACGGAAACTGGCAGAAGCGCAGGAAGAGCTGAAAAAGCTGGAAGCGCGCGACTACTAACTCACAATAGTCACTACTTACTCACCTGGAGAAAACTATGTCGAAAGAACACACTACGGAACATCTGCGTGCTGAGTTGAAATCCCTTTCCGATACGCTGGAAGAGGTGCTTAGCTCATCTGGCGAGAAGTCGAAAGAAGAGTTGAGTAAGATTCGTAGCAAAGCGGAGCAGGCACTGAAACAGAGCCGTTATCGCCTGGGTGAAACCGGTGATGCCATCGCCAAACAAACCCGTGTCGCGGCGGCGCGTGCTGATGAGTATGTGCGTGAAAATCCGTGGACCGGCGTGGGAATTGGCGCTGCAATCGGTGTAGTGCTCGGCGTTCTGCTGTCGCGTCGTTAATTATGGCGGACACTCATCACGCGCAAGGGCCCGGTAAAAGCGTTCTGGGCATCGGGCAGCGAATTGTTTCCATCATGGTTGAAATGGTGGAAACACGTCTGCGGCTGGCGGTGGTGGAGCTGGAAGAGGAAAAAGCTAATCTCTTTCAACTTTTACTGATGCTGGGCCTGACGATGCTTTTCGCTGCATTTGGTCTTATGAGCCTGATGGTGCTAATTATTTGGGCGGTTGATCCGCAATATCGCCTGAATGCGATGATTGCCACCACCGTGGTGTTGCTGCTACTGGCACTGATTGGCGGTATCTGGACGTTACGTAAATCGCGTAAATCCACCTTGCTGCGCCATACACGCCATGAGCTGGCAAACGATCGGCAACTGCTCGAGGAGGAGTCCCGTGAGCAGTAAAGTCGAACGTGAACGACGTAAGGCGCAACTGCTTAGCCAGATCCAGCAACAACGGCTGGATATTTCCGCCAGTAGTCGTGAATGGCTGGAGGCAACAGGCGCTTACGATCGTCGCTGGAATATGCTGCTAAGTCTGCGCTCCTGGGCGCTGGTTGGCAGTAGAGTGATGGCGATCTGGACGATTCGCCATCCTAATATGCTGGTCCGCTGGGCCAGACGCGGTTTTGGCGTATGGAGCGCCTGGCGTCTGGTTAAAACGACCCTCAAGCAGCAACAGCTTCGCGGTTAACTTCCCTCTGGCCGGAGCAATTCCGGCCTTATCCATCAAATTTTTTGAATATTTTTGACAGTTTTCCTTGCTAACAATCATCATTCACCACGTTTATGATTCTCTCCATCGACAGCAACGACGCTAATAGCGCGCCCTTGCACAAAAAAACAATCAGCAGCCTGAGTGGCGCAGTGGAGAGTATGATGAAAAAATTAGAAGATGTTGGTGTACTGGTAGCGCACATTTTAATGCCGATTCTGTTTATTACCGCAGGCTGGGGAAAAATCACCGCTTACTCTGGTACCCAACAATATATGGAAGCAATGGGTGTCCCGGGTTTTATGCTGCTGACGGCATTTTTATTTCACAGCAACTTTGCTGAAGGCGTCAACTCGCTGATGTTCATGAAAAACCTGACAATTTCTGGCGGATTCCTGCTGCTGGCAATTACCGGTCCGGGCGCGTATAGCATCGGCCGCCTGCTGAATAAAAAGTGGTAAGCACGCGCTATACTTAACGATAAAAAACGAGGAGGAAGCTCCTCGTTTTTGCTATTGGAGGAGAGAAAAATGGGTCAACTGATTGACGGCGTCTGGCATGACACCTGGTACGATACCAAATCTACCGGCGGTAAATTTCAACGTTCAGCTTCCGCATTTCGTAACTGGCTCACTGCCGATGGCGCACCTGGCCCCACTGGCACAGGCGGTTTTATCGCAGAGAAAGATCGTTATCATCTCTATGTTTCACTCGCCTGCCCGTGGGCGCACCGCACGCTGATCATGCGCAAACTCAAAGGACTGGAACCGTTTATTTCCGTTTCCGTAGTGAACCCGCTGATGCTGGAAAACGGCTGGACCTTTGATGACAGTTTTCCGGGAGCAACCGGAGATACGCTCTATCAACATGAATTTCTGTATCAGCTTTATCTCCACGCCGATCCACACTACAGCGGACGAGTTACTGTTCCCGTGCTGTGGGACAAAAAGAACCACACCATCGTCAGCAACGAATCAGCAGAAATCATCCGCATGTTCAATACCGCGTTTGATGCGCTGGGCGCAAAAGCGGGTGATTACTACCCACCAGCCCTGCAAACGAAAATTGACGAACTTAACGGCTGGATTTATGACACCGTTAACAACGGCGTGTATAAAGCTGGTTTTGCCACCAGCCAGCAAGCCTACGACGAGGCGGTGGCGAAAGTGTTTGAATCGCTGGCGCGACTGGAGCAGATTTTAGGCCAGCATCGTTACCTGACCGGCAACCAGCTAACCGAAGCCGATATTCGCCTGTGGACTACGCTGGTGCGTTTTGATCCAGTGTATGTGACCCACTTCAAGTGTGATAAGCACCGCATCAGCGATTACCTGAATCTGTATGGCTTCCTGCGCGATATCTACCAGATGCCGGGGATCGCCGAAACTGTCAATTTCGATCACATCCGTAATCATTACTTCCGCAGCCATAAGACCATCAACCCTACGGGGATTATTTCAATTGGTCCGTGGCAGGATCTCGATGAACCGCATGGACGAGATGTTCGCTTCGGTTAAAAAAAGGCACCTTACGAGGTGCCTCTGATAATTAGCTAAGTGCATGTTGTTCATGTCGGATGCGGCGTGAACGCCTTATCAAACCTACAAAGCGTTTATATTCAATATGTTACAATGACCGCGTAGGCCAGATAAGCGTAGCGCATCTGGCGATTTTGCGCTTGCCATCAGTCTTAGCGCGCCTTCACGGCACTTTATTAATTCCTTGAACGAATATTTACTGCCATTTCATTCACGTCTATTCTTAATTTGCTGCTTTAAAAACAAGTGATTGAGCAAAATTGAGGCAAAAATGGACTGGTATCTGAAAGTACTAAAAAATTATGTCGGTTTCCGGGGTCGTGCGCGGCGCAAAGAGTACTGGATGTTTATTCTGGTCAACATCATCTTTACGTTCGTGCTGGGGCTGCTGGATAAAATGTTAGGCTGGCAACGCGCTGGTGGCGAAGGCATCCTGACGATAATCTACGGTATTCTGGTGTTTTTACCGTGGTGGGCGGTTCAGTTCCGCCGCCTGCACGACACCGACCGCTCGGCGTGGTGGGCACTGCTATTCTTAATCCCGTTTATCGGCTGGCTTATTATCATCGTCTTTAACTGCCAGGCGGGTACGCCAGGCGAAAACCGCTTTGGACCAGATCCAAAACTGGAACAAGAATAATGATTAAGCACCTTGTAAAAGGTGCTTCAAATTGTTGACAAAGTGCGCTTTGTTTATGCCGGATGCGGCGTAAACGCCTTATCCAGCCTACAAATTGCCAAAATTCAATATATTGCAGTGACTGCGTAGGCCTGATAAGCGTAGCGCATCAGGCAGTTTTGCGTTTGTCAGCAGTCAGAAGCACCTTGTGAAAGGTGCTTAATAGATTATTTTCCAGCGAACAACTTTGGAATTTCCCGCAGACACCAGGATTTCGCTTCCCCCATACTGTCACGACGCCAGGCCATAATAATATCGATCTCGCTGGTCGATTCCGGGCTGACGACACGCAACCGCCCTTCCGCAATATCTTTTTCGACCATCGGATACGGCATCGTCGCCACGCCAAGCCCCGCCAGTAATGCCTGACGTTTATCTTCAATCGTGCTCACCGTTAAGCGCGGCTGTTTGTCCAGCAGCTGTACGGTCAACACCGGGCGCTCACGAGCGGTATCCGCTACCGCAATTCCACGATATTTCACACGCGTCACTTCAGATAACGGTTCCGGCTCCTGATGAATCGGGTGATCAGGCGCGGCAACGTAGACGTTCATTAACGTATAGAGCTTGCGCGAGTTGATCTCCGACGAGGAACGAAAATGCATATCCGGCGCGATAACGATATCCGCCCGCCCCTGCTCCAGCCGTTCCCACGCCCCCGCCAGCACTTCTGTGATGATTGCCAGTTGGGTATTGGCTTTTGCCGCCAGTTTGTCGATTAACGGGAAAAAGGCAGGTGTCGGTACCAGCGCTTCGGTCACAATGGTGAGATGCGTTTCCCAACCGCGCGCGAGAGCTTCCGCATCAGTAGTCAGTTTATCTGCGGCTTCCAGCAAAACGCGCCCTCGCTCCAGCAACATCCTCCCGACATTGGTGAATTTGGTGCGATGGCCCGAGCGGTCAAACAGCACCACATCCAGCTCTTCTTCCAGTTTTTGCATGGTGTAGCTAAGTGCGGAAGGCACGCGTCCCAGCTCATCCGCTGCCGCCGCAAAACTGCCCCGGCGATCGATCGCATCCATAACCCGTAGTGCTTCCAGCGTTAATGCCCTTTCTTTGGCCATTTCGTTCTCATTCAGGAAATTTGAACATACCGGGCAGAATATCTGGCTAACAATGTAGCGTCCAGCCCCTTACCATAAAAGGAAGTAAAGAGAGGTCAAGAATTATGATTACTACCCGAACTGCCAGGCAGTGTGGACAAGCAGACTACGGATGGTTGCAGGCCCGGTATACTTTTTCCTTTGGACACTACTTCGACCCGAAATTGTTAGGCTATGCCTCCCTGCGTGTGCTTAACCAGGAAGTGCTGGCCCCAGGTGCCGCCTTTCAGCCGCGAACCTATCCCAAAGTCGATATTTTAAATGTGATTCTGGATGGAGAAGCAGAGTATCGCGACAGCGAAGGCAATCATGTTCAGGCCAGCGCCGGAGAGGCGTTGCTGCTCTCTACCCAGCCGGGTGTCAGCTATAGCGAACACAATCTCAGCAAAGACAAACCGTTAACGCGAATGCAGCTTTGGCTGGATACCTGCCCGCAGCGAGAGAATCCGCTGATTCAAAAGCTGGCGCTTAATATGGACAAGCAGCAATTAATCGCCTCGCCAGAGGGTGCGATGGGAAGCCTGCAATTACGCCAACAAGTGTGGCTGCACCATATCGTGCTCGACAAAGGCGAAAGTGCGAATTTCCAGTTGCATGGGCCACGCGCGTATTTGCAATCGATTCACGGGAAATTTCATGCGCTTACGCATCATGAAGAGAAAGCGGCGCTAACCTGCGGTGATGGGGCGTTTATTCGTGACGAGGCTAACATTACGCTGGTTGCCGATTCCCCACTGCGCGCTTTGCTGATAGATTTGCCTGTCTAGTTGTTTTTACAGGGAGATGATGATGAGTAAAAAATCGACCAAAAAGCGCCAGCCAGCGAAGCCCGTGGTGGCGAAAGAACCTGCTCGCACCGCCAAAAATTTTGGCTATGAAGAGATGTTGAGCGAGCTGGAAGCTATCGTCGCGGATGCTGAAACGCGTTTAGCCGAGGATGAAGCTACCGCGTAAAGACAGGTTGCCGGATGCGGCGTAAACGCCTTATCCGGCCTACAAAACACAACAACATCAACAAATTAAACACCCCGTAGGCCGGATAAGATGCGCCAGCATCGCATCCGGCATCAGGTACAAAACACAACAACATCAACAAGTTGAGCACCCCGTAGGCCGGATAAGGTGCGCCAGCATCGCATCCGGCACAATACTCAAAACCTGGCGTTTATCTGGCCTTGCTCGCCATAATCTCGATAATCTGCCGATCCGTTTGCTGCATCGAATGGCTTGCTAACGCACACAGGTTGGCAATCGACTGCTCAACATCATGCGCCACGATCCCTTCATTGCCGGTCACGGCGGTATCATCCAGCGCCATTAACACCGCTTTCCACGCAGCCGAAGCACTGGTCGAAACCTTCATCGCGCAGCTGTTCGACGCACCATCGCAAATCATGCCGCTGACATCGCCGATCATACTGCTGATCGCCATCGAGATAGTTTCATAACGCCCATCCACCAGCCATGCCATCCCGGCGGCGGCCCCCATTGCTGCGGTCGTTGCGGCACAAAGTGCAGACAAACGCGGTAACTGGTTATGGATGTAAATTGCGCTCAAATGAGAAAGCATCAGCGCACGCGCCAGTCGTTCATCATCCGCTCCGAAGTGTTCTGCTACAACCACCACAGGCATTATTGCAGTGATCCCCTGGTTACCCGAGCCGGAGTTACTCATAGCCGGAAGCGTAGCGCCGCCCATACGCGCATCGGATGCCGCGCTGGTACGAATCACAATGGATGAAGAGAGATCTTTCGCCAGCAAACCGCGCTCGCACTGTTTTTCCAGCGTCGCGCCAATATGCAGCCCCCACTTACCGCTCAAACCTTCCTGCGATAACGCACAATTTAGCTTCGCGGAATCGAGAATAAAGCGGATCGCCGCAAATGGGACTTCATTGACGAACTTCAGGATCTCAGCCAGCGTCGTTCTGGAAAGCACCGTCAGCGGCGACTCTTGCTCGCCCTCTGCCACACACGCCTGGTGGGTAAACACCACACCATTGTGCGTCTCAATATGCACAATGTTGGTATGCCCGCCGACGATGGTGACACACGCCCACTTCTCACCGTTCCAGACTTTGGCGCGTGAGAAGAGGATTTCATTGCAAGGTTCCTGGATCTTAACAGAGACTTTCCCCGCCGCCAGCAGTGCTTTGGCATCGGTAATTGCCTGCGCAGTTGCGTCTTTCAGCACTTCCAGCCCGGCGTTGGCATTTCCACCTAACGCCCCCAGCGCCGCCGCAATCGGCAGCCCCACCATTCCCGTGCCGGGAACGGTGACGCCCAGACCGTTCTTCATCAGATTTGGCGAAACCCAGGCTTCTACACGTTCAACCGGACCTTCCAGTTCTGCCGCAGCAACCGCCGCCGCCAGCGCCAGTGAAATCGGTTCAGTACATCCCAGCGCCGGTTTTACTTCCTCCTGAACGGCGAGGATGTAACGCTGCCATAACGGATTTAAAGTCGAATCAAACATATTAAAAACCTTAAAATTTCAGGTAAATCAAGAAAATGCCAGGAACAGAGAAACACAAAGCAACAAACCAGTGACGATAATCAGGTACAGAGACATCCCTTTGTATTTGTGCAATGCCGGTACTTTGTAAACCAGCCACGCCGGGATCAGGCACCCTACCATGCCGAAAATCGGGCTACAGATAGAGGTGAAGCTCAACACCGGTGCGTTCAGTACGATGGCGCTCCAGGCCAGCAAAATGGCGAAAATCATGATGCCGCGCTGAACAAGATTTTCGTTAATCTTCTCGGCAGGCATCTTGCGACGCAGGATGTTCATTACGATCCCTTGCGTTGCTTCGCGAAAGCCTAAATAGACGCCAAAGAATGCAGTCATGACAGCAAAGATATTGAGAATGACGCTGACCACTTTCACCCACGCTGCGCCGTCACCGCTAATAAACTGTGCGGCAATCGCCAGCGCGGAAATATTCTGCTCGTAGGCTTTTACCGCTTCGTCATGTCCCATCGCCAGCGTGAACGACACGGCGTAGAAAAAGACGGTGACAAACAAAATGCCAAACGCGATATTCATTGCCCGCAATGCTTTATGCCGCGCCACTTCAATTGATTTTTCCCGCGAGCGATAAGAGATCACCATCGGGCTTAACGTCTGGATAAACAGAATCGACGTCAGGGTAAACGGCAGCGTAATAATGGCGTTTTTCACCAGCAGCCCCAGCGGCGGTAGCGAACCGACGTTATACAGATGCCACATTCCCACCATCGACACGCCCAGCGCAGCGACTACCAGCAGCTTGGTCAGCACCATGTCGGTCGAAATTTTGAATAACAATTTCTCGCCGCGTGAAGAGATCGCCACCAGAATGCAAATCAGTACCAGACCATAAAAGGGACTGTCTGACAGCAACCCTTCCGTCACGCCGAAGGTATGCAGATAGGAAGCACTATCGTTGGTGATGGCGGTGGAATAGACGAACATCCAAATCACCAGCATTACGAAATAGAGCGCACCTAACAGGATGCCCCAGTTTTTACCTAAATAACCGCTAATGACACTCGGGTAATCTTTACATTCTGGTGATTCTGCCAGCGTATTAATAAACAACCGCTGAAACAGATACATTGCCGGGTAACCAATCACCGATGAGAGCAAAAATACCCACAATCCCATCAAACCGACCTGCACCGGGAGAAAAACAATCCCCGCGCCAATCGCCATCCCGATACTCATAATCACCCAGCCGGTGTCAGTACTGTCGAATTTGATCGCTTCTCGCCACTCGCTCTCACTCATTCCAGCACGACCCGCCGGGGTCGAAGCGTCTGCAATGACGCCTTTATTCGATGCAATTTCCATAATTTCTCGCTCAATATTTTGTAGGGCTTATTATTTTTTTCCGAGCCGCATCAAGGCGATATGCGGTCTACGTTTTTGCAGGCGAGTTATTAGAATAAAGAAATGATACGCGCGAGGTCAGAGAAAATCTTCACAATCAAGACTTTAAAATAACGGAGATGGATAAGAATTTTCTACTAAATTAATCACAAGAGAATATTCATTCTCTATTTGCGGCAGATCACAAAAAAAAGGTGCACATTTGTGCACCCAAGGATGAAAGCTGACAGCAATGTCAGCCGCAGACCACTTTAATGGCCAGTCCTCCGCGTGATGTTTCGCGGTATTTATCGTTCATATCTTTGCCGGTTTCATACATCGTCTCGATCACTTTATCGAGTGAAACACGCGGTGCCGAGGTGCGGCGCATCGCCATCCGCGCGGCGTTTACTGCTTTCACGGCATTAATGGCATTACGTTCAATGCACGGGATTTGTACCTGTCCGGCAACCGGATCGCAGGTCAGCCCAAGGTTATGCTCCATCGCGATTTCCGCCGCATTGCATACCTGCGCCGGACTGCCGCCCAGTAGTTCAGTTAACCCTGCCGCTGCCATTGAACAGGCCACGCCAATCTCCCCCTGACAGCCGACCTCCGCGCCAGAGATGGAGGCGTTCATTTTATACAGCGCGCCAATAGCCCCCGCTGCCAGAAAATAGCGGGCAATTGACCGCTCGTTTACCGGACGACGGAACTTATCGTAATAAGCCAGCACTGCCGGAATAATGCCGCACGCACCGTTAGTCGGTGCCGTTACCACGCGCCCGCCAGCTGCGTTTTCTTCACTAACCGCCAGCGCGTACATGTTGATCCAGTCGATGACATTCATCGGATCGTTAGAGATGTTATCGCTAGAAACCAGCTGACGACGCAGCGCTACGGCACGACACGGCACATTGAGCGGACCAGGCAGCACGCCTTCAGTGTTCATCCCGCGTTCAATACCGTCATGCATCACTTGCCAGATACGGGCAAACCCTGCGTCAATTTCCGCTTTGCTGCGCAGCGCCAGCTCGTTGTGCATCATCAGGCCAGATATAGACAGGCCGTTGTAATCACACATTTTCAGCAGTTCACCTGCTGAGTGGAAATCGTAAGGTACGGACGTTTCGACATCGTGCGACAGGCCGAAGTGTTCTTCTTCGACAATAAACCCGCCGCCGACAGAGTAATAGGTTTTACTTAATAGCGCTTCCTGTCCCTTCCAGGCAGTGATCCGCATTCCGTTCTCATGGCGAGGCAACATTTCGGGATGGAAGATAATGTTCTTTGCTACAGGAAAATCAACAATATGCGCACCAGATGCCACTGGCAGCCGCCCGCTGCGCGTTACTAACTCTATAAATGCAGGGATCTCATCAATGACAACATCCTGCGGACTGTTTCCTGCCAGTCCCATGATAATGGCGACATCCGTGGCATGGCCTTTGCCCGTCAGTGACAACGACCCGTACAGATCGACCACAATATGGCTCGTCGCGGTTAATAAGCCGCTACTTTCCAGCCGATCAATAAAACTTTTTCCGGCATTCATTGGCCCCACGGTATGCGAACTGGAGGGACCAATCCCAATTTTGAAAATATCGAATGCACTAATCATATCCACACCCTCGGATTGCCGTTCAGTGAAGTGGAGCGGAACGACCTTGCGACCGTCCCGCTCACGAGGCTTTACGCACTACGTACTGCGATAGCTTCAATTTCCAGCTTCACATCTTTCGGCAAACGCGCAACCTGCACACAGCTCCGGGTCGGGTAGGTCGCCTGATGCTCATCGAAGAACTGCTTATAGACTTCATTGATGGTGGCAAAATCATTCAGATCGGTGATGAACACGGTCATCTTGATGATATCGCCCACGCTCAGCCCGGCAGCAACCACGATCGCTTTGACGTTTTCGAGGCTTAAACGCGCCTGATCTTGCACATCAGCCGGGATCTCACCGGTCTGCGGGCAAACCGGAATTTGCCCGGAGGTGAAGACCATGCTGCCTAAATCAACGCCCTGAACATAAGGGCCGATTGCGCCTGGGGCACGTTGCGTTTCGATAATCTTTTTCATACATCCTCCGGCGTCAGAGCGCCTGGGTAAAAGTACGTGAAATAACATCCTGTTGCTGTTCACGGGTCAGTGCGTTGAAGCGCACGGCGTAGCCAGAGACACGGATTGTCAGGTTAGGATATTTTTCCGGGTGCTCGATGGCATCCAGCAGCATTTCCCGATTCATTACGTTGACGTTGAGGTGTTGACCGCCTTCGACATCCGCTTCGTGGTGGAAATACCCATCCAGCAGGCCGACAAGGTTGGTTTTACGTACTGGATCTTCTTTGCCCAGCGCCGCAGGAACGATTGAGAAGGTGTACGAGATCCCATCTTTGGCGTAGGTGAACGGCAGTTTCGCCACCGACGTCAATGAGGCCACGGCACCTTTGCGGTCACGACCATGCATCGGGTTAGCGCCCGGCGCGAACGGTGTTCCGGCGCGACGACCGTCCGGCGTATTACCGGTTTTCTGGCCGTACACCACGTTAGAAGTGATAGTCAGAATCGACTGGGTAGGGACGGCGTTGCGATAGGTTGGCAGCGCTTTAATTTTCTTCATAAAGCGTTCAACCAGGTCGCAGGCAATGCTGTCTACGCGCTCGTCGTTGTTGCCGTACTGCGGATATTCACCGTCGATTTCAAAGTCCACCGCCAGGCCGTTTTCGTCACGGATTGGTTTCACGCGGGCATATTTGATGGCAGACAGGGAGTCCGTCGCCACCGACAGGCCCGCGATGCCGCATGCCATAGTGCGATAGACATCACGATCGTGCAGCGCCATCAGCGAAGCTTCGTAGCTGTACTTGTCGTGCATGTAGTGAATGATATTCAGCGCGCTGATGTACTGCACCGCCAGCCAGTCCATGAAGTGATCGAGGCTGTCCATCACTTTGTCGTAATCCAGCACGTCGTCCATCAGCGGTGCTGTTTTCGGCCCGACCTGAATCTTCAGCTTCTCGTCCACCCCGCCGTTAATTGCGTAGAGCAGCGTTTTCGCCAGGTTAGCGCGTGCACCAAAGAACTGCATTTGCTTACCAATCACCATTGGGCTGACGCAGCAGGCAATCGCGTAATCGTCGCTGTTGAAGTCAGTACGCATCAGATCGTCATTTTCATACTGCAAGGAAGAGGTGACGATCGACACCTGCGCGGCATATTTTTTGAAGGCAATCGGTAATTCTTCCGACCAAAGAATGGTCAGGTTAGGTTCCGGTGCCGGCCCCATAGTGTGCAGGGTGTGCAAATAGCGGAAGGAGTTTTTGGTCACCAGCGTACGACCGTCCAGCCCCATCCCGCCGATCACTTCCGTCGCCCAGATTGGGTCGCCGGAGAACAGCGAATCAAATTCCGGTGTACGCAGGAAGCGTACCATACGGATCTTCATGATGAAGTGATCGATCAGTTCCTGTGCCTGCTGCTCATTGAGGACGCCAGCTTTAAAGTCGCGCTCAATGTAGATATCCAGGAACGATGCCGTGCGCCCCAGCGACATCGCGCCGCCATTTTGCGATTTCACTGCCGCCAGATAAGCGAAGTAGAGCCACTGCACCGCTTCCTGTGCATTCTGCGCCGGGCGAGAGATATCAAAGCCATATTTCGCCGCCATTTCCTGAATCTGCAACAGCGCATGACGATGCTCTGCCAGCTCCTCACGCAGACGGATGGTGGCTTCCAGATCCTCGCCTTTTTCCAGACGAGACTGGAGATCGGCAAATTGCAGTTCGCGTTCACGCACCAGATAACTGATGCCATACAGCGCTACGCGGCGATAGTCACCGATAATGCGCCCACGACCATAGCCATCTGGTAAACCGGTCAGCACGCCAGATTTACGGCAGCGCAGCATATCCGGTGAGTAAACATCAAATACGCCCTGGTTATGGGTTTTACGCAGATCGGTAAACAGATATTCAAATTCACTGTCCATTTCACGGCCATAGGCGTGGAATGAACTTTTAATCATATTAATGCCACCGAACGGGTGTAGCGCACGTTTCAACGGCGCATCCGTTTGCAGGCCAACAATTTTTTCCAGCGGCTGGTTAATATATCCCGCATCATGAGCGGTAATTGTGGTGGCAATATTGGTATCGAAATCAACCGGCGCGTGGGTTGCGTTTTCGATACGGATGCCTTCCATTACCTTTTCCCACAATTCCGTGGTGGCAGGCGTCGCTTCGGCGAGAAAAGATTCATCGCCTTCATACGGTGTATAGTTATGTTGAATAAAATCGCGGACATTAATTTCGCTTTTCCAGTCCGTACCTTTAAAGCCAAGCCATGCGTCAGCGTACAGCTTATCGCTGGTATCAATATCTACCTTCATGAAAAATAATCTCTCTACAATACTTCAACTAAATTATGCAAATTCTGCGGGCGCGTTAACTTTACCTAAATGAATGGCATCCAAAGCAATCATTTTTTCTTCGTTAGTCGGAATAACGACGCAAATGACATGCGCATTTTCACTGGAAACAATTCGCTCGCCAAAAGAGTTAGAACGATTATTCATTTCTGTATCAATCTCTACGCCTAATACAGCCAAATGTTCCATGACCAGACGACGAATTAAACTTGAATTCTCTCCTATTCCGCCGGTGAATATAATTCCATCCAGCCGACGTAATGAAGCTGCATGTCCGGCAATATGACGGGCAATTCGGTGAACAAAGGTTTTAATTGCCAGTTGCGCGCGTTCGTGACCTTCATGCCAGGCTTTTTCCAGAACACGTAAATCCGAAGAAAGACCGGAAATACCTAATAATCCCGACTCTTTATTCACTACGCGTTCCAGGTCACCCAGGCTCTGGTTGGTTTGGCTGGCGACCCAGGACATCGCACCAAAGTCGACATCGCCACTGCGGGTACCCATCATCAAGCCTTCCAGCGGCGTCATTCCCATTGAGGTGTCAACACTCTGACCGTTGCGAACTGCGCAGATTGACGCGCCATTGCCAAGATGCGCCACAACCAGGCCGGAGTCATCTTCCGCCAGATTCAGCAGCGAATGTGCGCGCTGGGAAACATAGCGGTGCGACGTGCCGTGGAAACCATAACGGCGTACACCTAACTCTTCATAATATTTCCACGGCAGGCCGTATAAATAAGCTTCCGGAGCCATCGTCTGGTGGAAACTGGTATCAAATACCGCCACCTGAGTTACGCCCGGAAATAATTGCTGCGCCGATTCAATACCACTTAAATTTGCGTAATTATGCAGGGGTGCCAGTGGAGAAACGCGACGGATATTATCAATGACTTCATCGGTAATAATGGCGGACTCGGTAAAAATACTGCCGCCGTGAGCGATGCGGTGGCCAATTAAGGCCACGCTGTCATTTAAATTCCGTTTTTCCAGTTCAAATGCAATTGCCTTCAATGCACCTTCGTAGCTGTGGTGAGCCAGCGGTGCTGGCTCTCCCCCATTTACGGATAAGAATGCATTTTCCGAGTTAATACCGTCGGCAATACCTGACATTAATACTTCACAATCGCTGGCATCGAGTACGGAAAACTTAATCGAAGACGAACCACAGTTAATAACCAAAACAACCGGAAATTCATTCATCTCTTTTCTCATCCTGAGTTACGGATTAAAACAGTTTGTATACGATGTTCAGGATGGTCAGCAGACCAATCACGGTAACAAACACGTTATCCAGACGACCACGGTATTTCGCCAGAGACGGCGCTTTACGGATAGCATACATCGGCAACAGGCACAGCAGGGATGCGATAATCGGTGCGCCCATGGCTTCAATCAGGTCGAGGATGTTCGGGTTGGCGTAGGCAACAACCCAGGTGGAGCCCATGATGAAGATCATGCTGAGAGTATTCAGTTTACCCAGCGACACTTTGGTTTTGTCACCTTTATAACCGAACTTCAGAATCAGACCATTCAAGCCTTCCAGCGTCCCCAGATAGTGACCGAAGAAAGATTTGAAGATAGCCACGAGTGCGATGATGGAAGCCGCATATTCCAGTGTAATCGCGAACGTTGTTTTCGTACCGGTCATGGACGCAAAGTGGTTAGCCAGATAAGAAAGCACTGGAATATTCTGCGCTTTGGCTTCCGCCATGTTGGCCGGAGACAGAGTAAACAGGCAGCTAAAGGCAAAGAACATCACCACTGCAACCATCAGCATGCTGGCACGAGAAATGATTTGGGAACATTTACGTTCGGTGAAGTCGCGACCGAAGTCTTTCTCATACTCTTCACGTTTAGAAACCACGAAGGAAGAGACGATTGGCGAGAAGTTAAAGGAGAAAACCATGATGGAAATCCCCAGCCAGACAGTGATCAGGATACCGTCATGACCGGTTAACGACAGCGAACCGAGGTCAACCTGGTCGATAACTGCAGAGTTCCAGTAAGGGATCAGCGACAGAGAAATCAGCACCAGGCTGGCGATAAACGGCCATACCAGGTAGCTCATCACTTTAACCATCAGATCCTTACCAAACCAGATGACGAAAGCCATCAGCAGCAACAGGAACAGCGCCACAAAGCCGCGATTCAGCGGTGCAAATCCGAGCTGGTTTTCCCAGAACGTCATAAAGGTATTGGTAATAGTAACGCCATAAATCCACAGCAGTGGGCAAATCGCGAAGAAGTACAGGAACGTGATAACCACGCCGCCAGTTTTACCAAAATGCTCTTCCACCGTTTCCGTAATGTTGCCGGAAGGGTTAGAGCCAGAAAGACACAGACGCGCCAGCGCCCGGTGGCAATAAAATGCGATGGGGTATGCCAATACCAACATCAGAAGAATCGGGATCAGTCCGCCAAAACCTGCGCGGATAGGGAAGAACAGCACCCCGGCGCCGATTGCCGTACCAAACAAGCCTAACGTCCATGTGGTATCTGATTTACGCCAGGACGATTGTTTTGTCTGGCTGGATACAATGCTATCTGAAGTACTCATATCCTATCCTCAACGAATTAATTAAGCGTCAACGAAACCGGTGATTTGAGAGACGCGAGAAAGATCGATATTGCCGCCGGAAATAATACTGACGGTTTTTCTATTTTGAATATATTGGTCTAATTTACCGCTTAATAATGCAGCACATGCCAGAGCGCCTGCGCCTTCGGTGACGACTTTATTGCGCTGAATTAAGGCAATCATACTGTTTCTGATTTCGTCTTCGCTGACCAGCACGATGTCATCGACTAATTCACGAACGATTTCGTAAGTTAAATTACCCGGGCGGGAGACATCACAACCATCCGCCAGGGTGCCGGTAGTTCGGTGCGTGGTTATTTCTCCGGAGTGGAAAGAAGCCGCCATGCCGTGAACGTTTTCTGACTGTACGCCAATAACACGAATGGTCGGGTTAATAGATTTAATTGCCACCGCAATACCAGCAATTAAACCACCACCACCAATTGGCACAATCACGTTATCGACATCATAGAGATCTTCCATAATTTCCAGACCAATCGTTCCCTGGCCAGCAATCACTTTCGGATCATCGTAAGGTGGGATAAAAATACGACCTTCCATTTCGACAATTTCGCTCACTTTAGCGATAGTGTCGTTGAAGTTATCACCATGCAGAACGACTTCTGCGGAGTAGTCGCACGTTGCCGCTACTTTGGATTTTGGCGCACCTTTTGGCATCACCACTTTACCGTCGATACCCAGCATCGCGCAGGAGAGCGAAACCCCTTGCGCATGGTTGCCCGCAGAACAGGCCACCACGCCTTTGCGTTTTTCCGCATCGGTCAGTGAACTTAATTTATTAAATGCGCCACGAATTTTAAATGAACCCGTACGCTGCATATTTTCAAACTTCAGGAATATTTCACCTTTGCAACGTTCACTAAAATAGTTGGAGCGAGGCATGCCTGTTTTATAAATTCGCCCAGCCAGTCGTTGTTTCGCTTCAATAATATCATCAATAGCAACCGGCAGATCGTATGTAATATGCATTATAAAACCTCTTCGCCTGAATTAAATATGTAGGTAACCGTAACCGACACCTGCAAAACAGACAGGTGGATTATTTATGTTTAAATAAAAACAAACAACTAACCAACTTCTATTAATTGCCTTCGTCTACACCCATTATAAGATGAATACTCTTTGGCTAATTCCACCAAAACCGATGCTGCTTTTTTAATACGATAATTTTTCGACCATACCGCGGCATATTGTGCCACAGGTAATGTTTCTTCAACCGGAATAGTAATAAATTGATTAGAACCAAAAGGTGACGTCATATCACAAGGAATTACAGTTAAGAAATCAGCATTGAGAACAAGATTATAAATTGTCACGACTGAGTCGGTTTTAACGATGTTTTCAATACTGATGCCATTTCTTTGTAACGTAGTAAGCAGTTCGCTGTAGTACCCCATATTAGTTTGTGGCAACACCCACTGTTCGTTCTTCAACGACTCCAGCGTGGTGGTGCCGGTGCATGTTCGGGACTTACTGGCTACCAGCACAAACTCGGACTCGAACAGCGGCTCAACATGTAAATCCTGAAGCTTCATTTCTGCACTTAACGTACCAATCGCAAAATCCAGTCGACCGTCGCGGATTGCCGGTAAGAACGAAGACAGTTGCGCTTCATACATAGAAACCTGCGCTTTCGGGAACACCTCTTTGAACTTGTTGATCATCCCTGACATAAAAGTAAAACCAATCAATGAAGGAAAACCAAATGAGACTTCCACCACCGCTTCAGAAGACATACCGCTTATCTCATTAACCATATTTTTCATTTCACGGGTAATGGATTCGGAACGGGAGAGTAACAATTGACCGGCAGGTGTTAATGTTACACCGGTATTTTTCCGCACCACTAATTCCACACCAAAATAATCTTCAATATCGTTAATGATTTTACTGACGGCCGGTTGAGTTAACCCTAATTCTTTTGCAGCCGAGCCGATAGAGCCACTTCTAATGACTTCCTGAAAGACTACCAGGTGCTGCGTTTTCGGAAGAAGAATAGTGCTCATAACGACCTACGTTAATTACCTCATTGACGGCATGAAGTGTATCAAAATGAAATAAACAGGATATGTGCGACCACTCACAAATTAACTTTCATTACTTTCCAAGGTATCGTTATTACAATTAAACATCTTTAAATATCAACAAGTTAAAGCATAAAAATCAGCATAAACCCTGATTTTTATCAAAAAAAAATGACGGGGATAACCATATTTTATGGCGATAACATCATTCGTTATGTGGTTAATACAAAAAAGGGGCTGAGACCATATTTCAAGCAATTACCGGATAATTACCAGGCAAAATTTGAGTTAAATTTAATGAGCAAGTTCTCAAATTTTATTATAAATAAACCATTTTCAGCGATAAATACTGCGGCACGTCACATTTTTTCACGCTATTTGTTGGAGAACAAACATTTATTTTATCAATATTTTAAAATTTCGAATACAGGTATTGATCATCTCGAACAATTGATTAACGTCAACTTTTTCTCTTCTGACAGGACGTCATTTTGTGAATGCAATCGTTTTCCATAAATTCTTCTCCCCTCATAGGCGACGAATAGCATTTTGTGTTGAGGATCACAAAACGAATAATTGCTGGTCGCCGCGATAAGGTCAGACGAAGTCAACAAGGGGGATTTTCACTGTGCTTTACATCAGCGTAGGACACAGAATGTTGCTTCGTTTACTGTAACGCCGGGTAAATGAGCATTTTTTGATAGTGCGTAAGTGTCGTGCGAGGAAAATAAGCATCTATTATTGTTTGTCATGACGACAAGGCAGGCATCAATGAAAGGCTTCCCAATTGCACATATTTTTCACCCTTCAATCCCGCCAATGCACGCAGTGGTTAACAATCACAATAGAAATATTGATTATTGGACGGTAAAAAGAAAGTTTGCAGAAATTGTCTCCACCAATGACGTTAATAAAATTTACAGTATAAGTAATGAACTCCGGAGAGTATTATCTGCAATTACTGCATTGAATTTCTATCAAGGCGATGTTCCTTCTGTCATGATTCCGAATCCAACCGGAAAATATGAGTCCATTCATCATAGATATTTCTACAGGAGAACATGATGATTATATCATACAAACATTAGATGTAGGCACTTTTGCACCTTTTGGTGAACAATGTACTTGCTCAGCCGTCAATAAAAAAGAGCTGGAATGTATTAAGGAGACGATTTCTAAGTATTGCGCAAAGTTCACCCAAAAAGAAGCCATCTTAACACCCCCTAGGCACTTTAATAAAACCTGCATTACTTCAGATTGTTGGCAAATTCTCTTTTTTTCACCCGATCATTTTAATAATGATTTTTATTGATTATTTATAAAGGATAAAATAATGTTCCCTGTTTCATCAATTGGTAATGATATTAGTAGTGATTTAGTCCGTCGAAAAATGAATGACCTTCCTGAAAGCCCCATAGGAAATAACCTCGAAGCACTAGCACCAGGTATAGAAAAACTAAAACAGACCTCTATTCAAATGGTCACTTTACTTAACGCGTTACAACCAAGTGGAAAATGCATTATCACTGGTGATTTTCAAAAAGAATTAGCGTACTTACAAAATGTAATTCTTTATAATGACTCGTCTCTTCGTCTGGATTTTTTAGGTTATAACACCCAAATTATTCAACGATCGGACAATACCTGCGAACTTACCATTAATGAACCGTTAAAAAACTAGGAAATATCTACAGGCAATATCAATGTTAATTGCCCATTAAAAGATATTTACAATGAAATCAGGAGGTTGAACGTAATCTTTAGTTGTGGGACTGGAGATATAGTTGATCTATCCTCTCTGGACTTACGTAATGTCGATTTAGATTATTATGATTTCACAGATAAACATATGGCTAATACTATTCTAAATCATTTTAAATTGGATTCAACAAATTTTACTAATGCCAACATGTTTCAGGTTAATTTTGTTAGTTCAACACAAAACGCCACAATCTCCTGGGATTATTTACTAAAAATAACGCCTGTTTTAATAAGCATTAGCGATATGTATTCTGAAGAAAAAATCAAGTTTGTCGAAAGTTGTTTAAATGAGCTTGGAGACATTACCGAAGAACAATTAAAAATTATGAGATTTGCAATTATAAAATCTATACCAAGGGCAACTCTTACAGATAAATTAGAAAATGAATTAACAAAAGAAATATATAAAAGCTCATCGAAAATCAACAATTGCTTGAACAGAATTAAATTACCAGAGATGAAAGAATTCTCATCAAAAAAAACATATGATTACATCGATACAATCATTGAAGATTATGAAAATATCAAAGAAAATGCTTATCTGGTCGTCCCCCAAATTAATTATACTATGGATTTAAACATAGAAGACTCTAGCTCAGAAGAGTTAATACCCTCGAGAAAGACGAAAATTCTCCGGACAATGGCTTTGAGGTCGGGGAATATAACACATATGAAGCATATAACTCAGAGAATCAATATTTTACCAGAGAGGACTATACGTATAATTACGACCTTTTAAATGCAATATAGACTTAATAACTTCTTACAAAGTCTATTATTAATACCGTAGATATTCATCTTACCCTGTGCACCAAAAGCAAAAACTTATCGACGCGGGTTTGAAACTGATGGCAACCGCAAAAATGCCTGATGCGCTACGCTTATCAGGCCTACGCCATCTCTGCAATATATTGAATTTGCGTGCTTTTGTAGGCAGGATAAGGCGTTCACGCAGCATCCGGCATGAATAAAGCGCACTCAACAATCTGAAACCCGCCGGAACGGTTTATTACGTACATCAGGTGAAACTGACCGATAAGCCGCTTTCTTTTGGGTATAGTGTCGTGGACAGTCATTCATCTTTCTGCCCCTCCAAAAGCAAAAACCCGCCGAAGCGGGTTTTTACGTACATCAGGTGAAACTGACCGATAAGCCGCTTTCTTTTGGGTATAGCGTCGTGGACAGTCATTCATCTTTCTGCCCCTCCAAAAGCAAAAACCCGCCGAAGCGGGTTTTTACGTAAAACAGGTGAAACTGACCGATAAGCCGGGTTCTGTCGTGGACAGTCATTCATCTAGGCCAGCAATCGCTCACTGGCTCAAGCAGCCTACCCGGGTTCAGTACGGGCCGTACCTTATGAACCCCTATTTGGCCTTGCTCCGGGTGGAGTTTACCGTGCCACGGACTGTTACCAGCCGCGCGGTGCGCTCTTACCGCACCCTTTCACCCTTACCTGATCCCGCTTGCACGGGCCATCGGCGGTTTGCTCTCTGTTGCACTGGTCGTGGGTTTCCCCCCCAGGCGTTACCTGGCACCCTGCCCTATGGAGCCCGGACTTTCCTCCCCTCCACCCGTCTCCCCCGAAGAGGACGACGACGAAGCGGCGACTGTCTGGTCAGCTTCGGCGCGCAGTATAGAGGGTTTGCGCGCCCTTGTCACCCCGTGTTGCGCATTCCAATCGCCAGTGTCGCGGCAATATTACGTGAAGCACGGCAGATATTGTCATAAGCCCCGCGGAATGCTTCGTCCAACGTACCTATGCTGGTCAATACGCTGAAGACCGCATCAATGCCATGCTGATGTACAACGCCAACATCATCGGTCAGGCTACCCGCAATGCCAATCACCGGTTTATGGTACTTCTTCGCCACGTTTGCGACGCCAATCGGTACCTTGCCGTGAATACTCTGGCTGTCAATACGCCCTTCACCGGTGATCACCAGCGTACAATCGTGAATATGTTCCTCCAGATTCAGCGCCGTAGTGACGATTTCAATACCACTTTTCAGTTCCGCACCAAGAAACGCCATCAGCGCCGCACCCATACCGCCCGCAGCTCCTGCGCCGGGGACATCTTTTACATCAACATGCAGCGCTTTTTTAATGACATCGGCATAGTGAGAGAGGTTATTGTCCAGCTCAACAATCATCGCTTCACTGGCTCCCTTTTGTGGGCCAAAGATGCGCGATGCGCCGTTATCGCCCACCAGCGGATTGGTGACATCACAAGCGACGCGAATGACGCAATCTTTTAAGCGCGGATCGAGGCCGGAAATATCAATATCATTCAGAGTATTAAGACTACCGCCGCCAAAACCAATTTCATTGCCGTTGGCGTCGCATAATTTCGCCCCCAGCGCCTGTACCATGCCTGCGCCGCCATCATTTGTAGCGCTACCGCCAATGCCGATAATAATGTTTGTCGCGCCGCTCTCCAGCGCCTGCAGGATTAACTCGCCTGTGCCGCGTGAAGTGGTCACGAGTGGATCGCGTTTTTCCGCAGGTACCAGCTCCAGCCCACTGGCCGCCGCCATTTCAATAAACGCGGTTTTGCCATCGCCGGAGATCCCCCAACTGGCATTCACTTTCTCGCCCAGCGGCCCTGTAACCCAGGCGTGACGTTCAGAACCCTGGGTGGCTGCAATCATCGCTTCCACCGTTCCTTCGCCACCGTCGGCAACCGGAATAGAAACGTACTGTGCATCAGGAAAAATTTCCCGAAATCCTTTTTCTATCGCCTGCGCAACCTCGCTGGCAGATAAACTTTCTTTATAAGAGTCTGGGGCGATTACGATTTTCATACCTATGCCTGTTACCACATGACGCCGGAGGGCGTTTCTCTTATTCGGCCTGGATTCCAGGCCCGGATTGCAATACGCCATCCGGGCACGACGTCATTAACGAGTAACTTCGACTTTCGCCAGTTTTTCGTAGTAGCACACCAGGGCGCTATGATCCGCCGTTCCTAAACCATCTGCTCGCAGTGCCTGCATCATCTCCATAACCGCAGCTGTGAGCGGCAGTTGCGCGCCGACGCCGTGGGAAGTATCCAGCGCATTTGCCAGATCCTTAATATGCAGATCAATACGGAAGCCCGGCTTGAAGTTGCGGTCCATCACCATCGGCGCTTTGGCATCCAGCACGGTACTGCCCGCCAGTCCACCGCGAATTGCCTGATACACCAGGTCCGGGTTAACGCCCGCTTTAGTTGCCAGCGTTAACGCTTCTGACATCGCGGCAATATTCAGCGCCACAATGACCTGATTCGCCAGTTTGGTGACGTTACCTGCACCAATTGCCCCGGTATGCACCACGGAACCCGCCATTGCTTTCATCAAATCATAGTATTTGTCGAAAATAGCCTTGTCGCCGCCCACCATCACTGACAGCGTACCGTCGATGGCTTTCGGTTCACCGCCGCTCACCGGAGCATCCAGCATATCAATGCCTTTCGCTTTCAGCGCTTCGCTGATTTCACGGCTTGCCAGCGGTGCGATAGAACTCATATCGATCAATACCGTACCTGGCTTCGCGCCTTCAATAATGCCATTCTCACCCAGCGCCACCTCTTTCACATGAGGGGAGTTTGGCAGCATGGTTATGATGACGTCGCACTGTTCAGCGATCGCTTTAGCCGTAGAGGCTGTTTCTGCACCTGCAGCAATCACGTCAGCAATAGCTTCTGGGTTACGGTCAGCAACCACCAGCGAGTAACCTGCTTTCAGAAGGTTTTTACTCATTGGTTTACCCATAATCCCCAGGCCAATAAAACCAACTTTCATAGTCATATCAATCATCTCTCTTGTTGCGGTGGTGGTTATTTTTTAAAGGTATCAGCCAGTTTATGAGTGGCAGAGCGGAAGACGCCGAGATCGCTGCCGACAGCCACAAACGTCGCGCCCCATTCCAGATAACGACGCGCATCGGCTTCGACCGGCGCGAGGATACCGCTGGGTTTGCCGTGCGCGCTGGCACGGTTAAAAATGTGCTGAATTGCTTTTTGTACATCCGGGTGTGATGCATTGCCGAGATGGCCTAATGCCGCGGCCAGATCGCTGGGGCCGACGAAGATGCCGTCTACGCCTTCGGTAGCGGCAATGGCATCGACGTTATCTACGCCCTGCTGACTTTCTATCTGGACCAGAATAGTGATGTTCTTGTTCGACTGAGCGAAATAATCCGCCACGGTGCCAAACATATTGGCGCGGTGAGAAACGGAGACGCCGCGAATGCCTTCCGGTGGGTAACGGGTTGATGCCACCGCCTGCTCTGCTTCCTCTTTTGTTTCTACAAAAGGAATCAGGAAGTTATAGAAACCGATATCCAGAAGACGCTTAATAATTTCCGGCTCGTTGGTCGGCACTCACACTACTGGCGCGCTGGCGCTGCCTTTCAAGGCCATTAACTGCGGAATAAACGTGGAGATATCGTTTGGCGCATGTTCGCCATCCAGCACCAGCCAGTCAAACCCAGCCAAACCAAGAACTTCAGTGCTAATCGGGTTAGAGAGTGCTGACCAGCAACCAATTTGTACCTGTTTCGCAGCCAGTGCGGCTTTGAATTTATTCGGGAAAACATCGTTATTCATCGCTTATACCTTTGCTTATTTCTGCAATTCCATACGTTTAATGTCGCCAACTACGAAGAGGTAGCAGACCATCGCCATCAGCGCTGAACATCCCACGAAAACCAGTGCTGCATTGAAGGAGTGCAGTTCACTTACCAGGTAGCCAATCACCAGTGGAGTGACAATGGAGGCAACATTGCCAAAGACGTTAAAGACGCCGCCACAGAGGCCAACAATCTCTTTCGGCGCGGTGTCAGAAATCACCGGCCAGCCCAGAGCACCAAATCCTTTGCCAAAAAAAGCCAGCGCCATCAGCATGACCACCAGCGTGGTGTTGTTGGTGTAGTTACATAAGATGATGGTGGAAGCCAGCAACATTCCCAGCACAATCGGTAGCTTACGTGCCAGGGTCAGGGATAAACCGCGTTTGATCAGATAATCCGAGAAGACACCTCCCAGCACGCCGCCCGCAAAACCACACAGTGCCGGAATCGAGGCGACCAGACCCACTTTCAGAATCGACATGCCTTTTTCCTGCACCAGATAAATCGGGAACCAGGTGAGGAAGAACCAGGTGATGGTGTTGATAAAATATTGTCCGAAAAATACGCCCAACATCATGCGGTTAGAGAGCAATTGCTTGATGTAATGCAGTTTGGGACCGCTTGCTGCCGCGCTGCCCGGCTTTTTGTGGTCCATATCGACCACCGCGCCATTTTCAGAGATAAACTTCAGCTCTTCCTCAGACATACGTGGGTGATCTGTCGGGTTATGAATCAACTTGATCCACAGCGCCGTCAGCACAAAACAAATCACCCCCATAACGGTAAAGACGTGCTCCCATCCCCAGGCGAAAGTCAGCCAGCCAAGCAGAGGCGAAAAGAGCGCCAGCGAGAAATATTGTGCCGAGTTAAAGATGGCGGAGGCAGTACCACGTTCTTTCGTCGGGAACCAGGCGGCGACAATACGGGCGTTCGCCGGGAAGGATGGAGCTTCCGAGAATCCCAGCATAAAGCGCATAAAGAACATGGAGATCCCTGCCCAAGCCAGCGGGAACATATCAACAAAGCCTTGCAGGAAGGTGAACAGCGACCAGAAAAAGAGGCTGTAGGTGTAAACTTTTTTCGAGCCAAACTTATCAAGCAACCAGCCGCCGGGGATTTGCATCAGCAAGTAGGCCCAGCCAAAAGCGGAGAAGATGTAACCCATCGAAACCGCACTTAACTGCAACTCTTTTGCCACTTCGGTACCAGCAATAGACAGCGTTGCACGATCGGCGTAGTTAACGGCGGTAACAATAAAAATAATCAGTAATATTAAATAGCGGGTATGCACACCTTTCCTTTTTTCGTCAACGGTGTCCAGAATCATTTTATTTACCTCGGGTACTTATGCTGATTTTTATTATTATGGGGAAGGTGTTATTTATAAGTTTCATTTATGCCGTAACGACAATGAACTCGGGAATTAGTATAAGCAGCGCGAGAATAATAATCATTGTGCAAATGCTAATTTAATTAATACTTTTTAAATATTATTTTGAGCATATGCACATAAGGTTGCGCGCTAAAGCACAGATTTGCGCTTTACCTTGCCGGGCGGCACTGCAATCCCTAAAATGATTGACATTGATCACATTTCTGCGTTTAAACTCCTGACATTCTTATTTCACCCAATGAAATCATTTATTTTTAAATGAGACCAGGTCCTCATTTTAATAACCCCTGGCTGGAGAATATTGCACAATGGCCAACATCGAAATCAGACAAGAAACGCCAACTGCGTTTTATATAAAAGTTCACGACACAGATAATGTGGCAATTATTGTTAATGATAATGGCCTGAAAGCAGGAACGCGTTTTCCGGATGGGCTGGAATTAATTGAACATATTCCCCAGGGGCATAAAGTCGCATTGCTGGACATTCCGGCTAATGGTGAAATTATTCGTTATGGCGAAGTGATTGGTTACGCCGTGCGTGCAATCCCACGCGGAAGCTGGATCGACGAATCAATGGTTGTACTACCGGAAGCGCCGCCGTTACACACGCTGCCACTGGCAACCAAAGTCCCGGAACCCTTACCGCCGCTGGAAGGATACACCTTTGAGGGCTATCGCAATGCCGATGGCAGCGTGGGCACCAAAAACCTGCTCGGCATCACCACCAGCGTCCACTGTGTGGCAGGCGTGGTGGACTATGTAGTAAAAATCATTGAACGCGATCTGCTACCGAAATACCCGAACGTCGATGGCGTGGTGGGGCTGAATCATTTGTACGGTTGTGGCGTGGCGATTAACGCACCGGCAGCAGTTGTACCTATTCGTACCATTCACAATATTTCGCTGAACCCTAACTTTGGCGGCGAAGTAATGGTGATTGGCCTGGGTTGTGAAAAGTTGCAGCCTGAGCGCCTGCTGACTGGAACGGATGATGTGCAAGCTATTCCAGTAGAAAGCGCCAGCATTGTCAGTTTGCAGGATGAAAAGCATGTCGGTTTTCAGTCCATGGTCGAGGATATTTTGCAGGTCGCCGAACGCCATCTACAAAAACTGAATCAACGTCAGCGAGAAACCTGTCCGGCTTCAGAACTGGTTGTCGGCATGCATTGCGGTGGCAGCGATGCGTTTTCTGGCGTAACGGCAAACCCGGCGGTTGGCTATGCGTCTGATCTACTGGTGCGCTGCGGCGCAACGGTGATGTTTTCAGAAGTCACGGAAGTGCGTGACGCGATCCATCTGCTGACACCACGCGCAGTGAACGAAGAGGTCGGCAAACGGCTGCTGGAGGAGATGGAGTGGTACGATAACTATCTCAATATGGGAAAAACCGACCGCAGCGCCAACCCTTCGCCGGGCAACAAGAAAGGCGGTCTAGCAAACGTGGTAGAGAAAGCGCTCGGCTCCATTGCTAAATCGGGCAAAAGTGCAATTGTTGAAGTGCTGTCGCCCGGTCAACGCCCGACTAAACGCGGATTAATTTACGCCGCGACGCCAGCCAGCGATTTTGTCTGTGGCACGCAACAGGTGGCTTCGGGTATCACCGTGCAAGTGTTTACGACCGGTCGTGGTACGCCGTACGGCCTGATGGCGGTACCCGTCATTAAAATGGCACCCCGCACCGAGCTGGCGAACCGCTGGTTTGATTTAATGGATATTAATGCGGGCACCATCGCTACCGGCGAAGAAACTATTGAAGAGGAGGGCTGGAAGTTGTTCCACTTTATTCTCGACGTCGCCAGCGGGAAGAAGAAAACCTTCTCGGATCAATGGGGACTGCATAACCAGCTGGCGGTGTTTAACCCAGCACCGGTGACCTGATAATTCAATTCGTATTATGCCCGATAGCACACGTTTATCGGGCATATTGAGTCACAGCGAAGACGCGTGATCCCCGACCAGAATCACTTCAACCCCAGCCTTTCGCAGTCCTTCCAGACTATCCGCAGGAATGCCTTCATCAACAATGATCATGTCGATACGTTGAGTATCAATGATCTTATGTAAACTGGAACGATTGAATTTACTGGAATCGGTGACCACGATGATCCGTTCCGCAACTTCGCACATCCGACGGCTTAAACGGGCTTCATCTTCATTATGTGTGCTGACGCCGCGCTCCAGATCGATCGCATCTACACCAAGAAACAGCATATCGAAGTGGTAATTTTGCAGCGATTGCTCAGCCTGATCGCCGTAAAAAGATTGCGACTGACGGCGCAAATGCCCGCCGGTCATCAGCAGCTCAACGCCTTCCGCTTCCAGCAACGCATTAGCCACGTTCATACCGTTGGTCATCGCAATTACGTCAGTGTACTTGCGCATCAGACGAGCAATCTCAAAAGTGGTGGTCCCGGAATCGAGGATCACCCGATGACCTGGCTGAATCAACTCAACGGCAGCTTTCGCAACGCTGCGTTTCATCGCGGTGTTCAGTGCGCTTTTATCTTCCACTGATGGCTCGACTGACGGCGTCGTGCTATCGCAGATCAACGCGCCACCATAGGCACGCACAGCGATCCCCTGCTTTTCCAGAAACGCCAGATCATTGCGGATCGTCACAGTAGATACGCCATACAATGCCGACAGATCGTTAACCTGCACACTCCCTTGCTGTCGCAGACGCTGAATGATCTGTTCTCGTCGCTCGCTGGTGCCTGTCACTCGCTTCTCACCTGAAGCGTCGGTATTACTCATAGTAAGTCCTTTCGTAAAACTTTCGTTTCATTTCGTTTTGCCTATTAACGCCTTTCTATTAAGCAAATGCAAGCCCACCTTGCCCATTGGCGCAAGCTACTCTCGTTTCAGTGACTTTCATTACGTTTCTTTTGTGAATCAGATCAGAAAACTATTATCTTTCGTTTTATTTTTATCTCACCATGACGCAGTATCAATTGAAACAAAACGAAAGATCAATATCGCAGTAATCTGAACTGGAGAGGAAAGTGAAACATCTGACAGAAATGGTGAGACAGCACAAAGCGGGCAAAACAAATGCAATTTATGCCGTTTGTTCCGCACATCCGCTGGTGCTGGAGGCTGCAATCCGCTACGCCAGTGCAAACCAAACGCCGTTACTGATTGAAGCAACCTCCAATCAGGTAGACCAGTTCGGCGGTTATACCGGAATGACGCCCGCCGATTTTCGCGGCTTTGTTTGTCAGCTCGCCGACTCGTTGAATTTCCCGCAGGATGCGCTGATTCTGGGTGGTGACCATCTGGGGCCAAACCGCTGGCAAAACCTGCCAGCCGCTCAGGCAATGGCCAATGCCGATGATTTGATTAAAAGCTACGTTGCGGCAGGATTCAAAAAAATCCACCTTGATTGCAGCATGTCCTGTCAGGACGATCCAATTCCCTTAACTGATGACATCGTGGCTGAACGCGCCGCCCGTCTGGCGAAAGTGGCGGAAGAAACCTGTCGCGAACACTTTGGCGAAGCCGATCTGGAGTATGTCATTGGTACCGAAGTGCCGGTACCTGGCGGCGCGCATGAAACCTTAAGCGAGCTGGCGGTCACCACGCCGGATGCCGCCCGCGCCACGCTGGAAGCCCATCGTCACGCCTTTGAAAAGCAAGGTTTGAATGCCATCTGGCCACGCATTATTGCCCTGGTGGTTCAACCCGGCGTCGAATTCGATCACACCAACGTTATTGATTATCAGCCCGCCAAAGCGAGCGCCTTAAGCCAGATGGTCGAAAACTACGAAACGCTGATTTTCGAAGCGCACTCTACCGATTATCAAACGCCGCAATCTCTGCGCCAGCTGGTGATTGACCACTTTGCCATTCTGAAAGTTGGCCCGGCGCTGACCTTCGCCCTGCGTGAAGCCCTTTTTTCTCTGGCGGCGATTGAAGAAGAACTGGTACCAGCGAAAGCCTGTTCCGGTCTGCGTCAGGTGCTGGAAAACGTGATGCTCGACCGCCCGGAATACTGGCAAAGCCACTACCACGGTGACGGCAACGCGCGTCGTCTGGCGCGTGGTTACAGCTACTCAGATCGCGTGCGCTATTACTGGCCGGACAGCCAGATTGATGACGCTTTCGCTCATCTGGTTCGTAATCTGGCGGATTCACCAATTCCGCTACCGCTCATCAGCCAGTATCTGCCGCTGCAGTACGTGAAAGTTCGCTCCGGCGAGCTGCAACCGACGCCACGGGAACTCATTATAAACCATATTCAGGACATCCTGGCGCAGTACCACACAGCCTGTGAAGGCCAATAAGCAAAACAAAGAGGAACATGCTATGCCAAATATTGTTTTAAGCCGGATTGATGAACGCTTGATTCACGGTCAGGTCGGCGTTCAGTGGGTCGGATTTGCGGGGGCAAATCTGGTGCTGGTAGCCAACGATGAGGTTGCCGAAGATCCGGTACAACAAAACCTGATGGAAATGGTACTGGCAGAAGGGATCGCCGTACGTTTCTGGACGCTGCAAAAAGTTATCGACAACATTCATCGCGCCGCCGATCGACAGAAAATCCTGCTGGTTTGTAAAACACCCGCCGATTTCCTGACGCTGGTGAAAGGTGGCGTTCCGGTGAATCGCATTAACGTTGGCAATATGCACTACGCCAATGGCAAACAACAAATCGCCAAAACGGTTTCTGTGGATGCGGGCGATATCGCAGCATTTAACGACCTGAAAGCCGCTGGGGTGGAATGCTTCGTTCAGGGCGTCCCGACAGAGCCTGCTGTGGACCTCTTTAAATTACTTTGAGGGATTCATCATGGAAATCAGCCTGTTGCAGGCATTTGCGTTGGGCATTATCGCCTTTATCGCTGGCCTAGATATGTTTAACGGCTTAACCCATATGCACCGCCCGGTGGTCCTCGGCCCGTTGGTCGGGCTGGTACTTGGCGATCTGCATACCGGAATTTTAACCGGCGATACGCTGGAACTAGTGTGGATGGGGCTGGCCCCGCTGGCGGGCGCACAGCCGCCTAACGTGATTATCGGTACTATCGTCGGCACGGCGTTTGCCATTACTACTGGCGTGAAACCCGATGTCGCGGTCGGTGTCGCCGTACCTTTCGCTGTCGCAGTACAGATGGGGATTACCTTCCTGTTCTCGGTGATGTCTGGCGTGATGTCTCGCTGCGACCGGATGGCGGAGAACGCCGATACTCGCGGCATTGAACGCGTGAACTATCTGGCACTGCTGGCACTCGGCACTTTCTATTTTCTCTGCGCTTTCCTGCCTATCTACTTCGGCGCGGAACATGCAAAAACCATCATTGATGTCCTGCCGCAACGATTAATCGACGGCCTCGGCGTCGCGGGCGGCATCATGCCAGCAATCGGTTTTGCCGTGCTGCTGAAAATCATGATGAAAAACGTCTACATACCCTACTTCATCCTGGGCTTTGTTGCCGCAACCTGGCTCAAGTTACCGGTGCTGGCTATTGCTGCCGCCGCGCTGGCGATGGCGCTGATCGATCTGCTGCGTAAATCTCCTGAACCGACTCAACCTGCGGCACAGAAAGAGGAATTTGAAGATGGCATCTAATCAAACCACCCTGCCGAACGTCAGCGAAAATGAAGAAACACTGCTGACTGGCGTCAATGAAAACGTGTATGAAGATCGGAGCATTGCCGCGGAGCTGACGAAAAAAGATATCAACCGCGTCGCCTGGCGTTCCATGCTGTTACAAGCGTCTTTTAACTACGAACGTATGCAGGCTTCTGGCTGGTTGTACGGTCTGCTGCCTGCTCTGAAAAAGATCCACACTAATAAACGCGACCTGGCGCGCGCCATGAAGGGGCATATGGGTTTCTTCAATACCCATCCGTTTCTGGTGACGTTTGTTATCGGCATTATCCTTGCGATGGAGCGTTCTAAGCAGGACGTTAACAGTATTCAGAGCACCAAAATTGCCGTCGGTGCGCCGCTTGGCGGGATTGGCGATGCGATGTTCTGGCTAACGCTACTGCCGATTTGTGGCGGGATAGGCGCAAGCCTCGCGCTACAAGGCTCTATTCTTGGCGCAGTCGTCTTTATTGTGCTGTTCAACGTGGTACACTTGGGGCTGCGTTTTGGTCTGGCGCATTATGCTTACCGCATGGGCGTGGCGGCGATTCCCCTTATTAAAGCGAATACCAAAAAAGTCGGCCATGCTGCGTCAATCGTTGGAATGACGGTAATCGGCGCACTGGTGGCAACCTATGTTCGTTTAAGCACCACGCTGGAAATCACGGCGGGCGACGCAGTAGTTAAGTTACAGGCTGATGTTATCGACAAACTGATGCCTGCCTTCTTACCGCTGGTCTACACCCTGACCATGTTCTGGCTGGTACGCCGCGGCTAGAGTCCGCTGCGCCTGATTGCGGTTACCGTGGTTCTAGGGATCGTCGGTAAATTCTGCCATTTCCTTTAAATACAATGAGGTATTAGATGTTAAGTATTATTTTGACAGGGCATGGCGGGTTTGCCAGTGGCATGGAAAAAGCAATGAAGCAAATCCTCGGCGATCAATCGCAGTTTATTGCCATCGATTTTCCCGAAACCTCAAGCGCCGCGCTGCTTACATCGCAGCTTGAAGAGGCCATCGCCCAACTGGATTGTGAAGACGGCATTGTTTTTCTGACGGATTTGCTGGGCGGCACGCCGTTTCGCGTAGCTTCAACGCTGGCGATGCAAAAACCGGGCTGTGAAGTGATTACCGGCACCAATTTGCAACTGCTACTGGAGATGGTGCTGGAGCGCGAAGGGTTAAGCGGTGAAGAATTCCGTGTACAGGCGCTGGAGTGTGGACACCGAGGGCTGACCAGTCTGGTGGACGAGTTAGGCCGCTGCCATGAAGAATGTCCGGTCGAGGAAGGAATATGACACACGTTCTGCGCGCCAGAAGGCTGCTGACTGAAGAGGGATGGTTCGATGACCATCAGTTGCGTGTTGCTGACGGTGTCATCGCAGCAATCGAACCGATTCCAGTGGGCGTGACTGAACGCGATGCGGAACGGCTCTGCCCCGCTTACATCGACACCCATGTACACGGTGGTGCGGGCGTTGATGTAATGGATGACGCGCCGGATGTACTCGACAAGCTGGCAATGCACAAGGCACGCGAAGGTGTCGGCAGTTGGTTACCGACCACCGTAACCGCGCCGCTTAATACCATTCATGCGGCGCTGAAACGTATTGCTCAACGTTGCCAACGCGGCGGACCTGGTGCGCAAGTGCTGGGGAGTTATCTCGAAGGACCGTACTTCACGCCGCAGAATAAAGGCGCGCATCCGCCGGGTAATGCTGCCAACTTACTGATTTAGTGTATGATGGTGATTTTAAGGTGCTTGCGTGGCTTCCATTTCCATCAGA
>NZ_JBDYCV010000040.1:0-35060 GCF_040495915.1 Shigella sp. FJ200513
CCACGCCTTCAGTAGCGGAGCAGGAAGGACATCTGATGGAAATGGAAGCCACGCAAGCACCTTAAAATCACCATCATGCACTAAATCAGTAAGTTGGCAGCATTACCCAGCTTTTTTTCCAAATTCATCATAACCTAACGCAATATTATGCAGTAACTCAATACTTTCTTCATCTCCGGATAACGCTGTTTTTTTTAAAGACTGCAGTAATTCCTCGGTCACAGTAAATTTTTCTGCAAATGTCTGACTGAGTTGGGTTTGAGATAATTGACAATAATTGCTGACAACTGTAACCATCATGGGCTCCTTTTAGTTGCAAAGGTTGTGCTGAATCAAGATGAAAAGAGGCAACTTATTGCTCTGAATATAGTGCGTAAGGAGATGAATAAATATCAAAAATCGCTCAATATGCCTGTGTGGGTGGATATATGTAGCGCGGGTTGCTATAACAGGGCAAGTTTCACCCTGTTTTTAATAATAAGCAGAGTTAAACGTTAAACACGGTGAAATCATTCGCCAGTTCAGTCGCCGGGAAAATTGACCTGCATTCACGTAACAGGTGTTGACAACCTTTGTCATCATAGCGCGAGCTGACGTGGGTAATGATTAGCTTGCCGACTCCAGCCTCACGGGCTAGTGTCGCAGCCTGGCGTGTAGAGCTATGGCCGCGACTATTGGCTTTGGCTTCCATGGTTATATCCAGCGTCGCTTCGTGCACCATGACATCGACACCTTTAGCCAGGTCAAGTGCGGCATCGCAGGGGCCGGTATCGCCGAAAATAGCGAGCGCTTTACCTGGCACTGGAGCAGCTAAGTAATCTGCGCCGTTAATCTGCCTTCCATCTTCCAGCGTGATTGTTTTGCCCGCTTTTAATTCCTGAAACAGTGGGCCAGGCGGCACGCCAGCAGCTTTTAATGCCTGGGCATTTAATGCACCCGGTTTATCATGTTCTTCAATACGATAGCCATAACATTCTAGTGGGTGTTCCAGCGGATAAGCGGTTACTTTGCGCAGGCCATCATCGAGAATTTCGCCAGCGCCAATTTCGACAATTTCCAGCGGATAATCGGTCCATGAGCCGCTAATCCGCAGCGCGGTTTCCACAAATTCACGGATACCTTGCGGACCATAAATCGTTAAGGGTTGGATAATGCCTGACATAGAACGACTGCACAGCAAGCCGGGTAAACCAAAAAGATGATCGCCATGAAGGTGACTGATAAAAATCTTGTCCAGTTTTCCAGGGTTAAAGGCGGTATGCAGTAGCTGATGCTGGGTGCCTTCACCGCAGTCAAACAACCAAAGTCCGCTCTGGGTCGGATGTTGCAGGTTAAGCAATATTGCCGTGACATTGCGCGTGCGGGTTGGCACACCGGCTGAAGTACCTAAAAAAATTAATTCCATGAGTTCATCACGTTTCAAAAAATATTCCGGCTAGTATAAGGCATACATCTAAAAGGAGAGCATTATGATTGAATGGCAAGATCTGCATCACTCTGAATTATCGGTTTCCCAGCTTTATGCCTTATTACAACTGCGTTGCGCGGTGTTTGTTGTCGAGCAGAATTGCCCTTATCAGGATATCGATGGTGATGATTTGACGGGGGATAATCGCCATATTCTCGGTTGGAAAAATGATGAACTGGTGGCGTATGCGAGGATTCTGAAAAGTGATGATGATCTTGAGCCGGTCGTTATAGGTCGGGTGATTGTCAGTGAAGCGTTGCGTGGTGAAAAAGTGGGGCAGCAGCTGATGAGTAAAACACTCGAAACATGTACGCATCACTGGCCTGATAAGCCTGTTTACCTCGGGGCGCAGGCGCATCTGCAAAACTTCTACCAGAGTTTCGGTTTTATCCCTGTGACGGAGGTCTATGAAGAAGATGGTATCCCACACATTGGGATGGCACGCGAGGTAATTCAGGCGTAATCAACAACTCTTGTCTATAGTTAGTGACAGGTTTTACGCAAATGGAGAACGAGAATGTCTAATCAGTTTGGTGATACACGTATCGATGACGACCTGACGCTGCTTAGTGAAACACTGGAAGAGGTGCTCCGCTCCTCTGGCGATCCCGCCGATCAGAAATATGTTGAGCTGAAAGCGCATGCAGAAAAAGCGCTGGATGATGTGAAAAAACGGGTTAGCCAGGCTTCAGACAGTTATTACTATCGGGCGAAGCAGGCTGTTTATCGTGCTGATGACTACGTCCACGAAAAACCCTGGCAAGGAATTGGTGTGGGCGCGGCCGTCGGGCTGGTACTAGGACTGTTGCTGGCACGCCGTTAAAACCTCCCTACACCGGGGTACTGCATTTTTTTTGTAGTACCCCGTATAATGTGAGGCTTTTAACAGGGAGAGGTCCGCGTGCAATCACTTACTACGGCGCTGGAAAATCTACTGCGCCATTTGTCGCAAGAGATTCCGGCGACACCCGGCATTCGGGTTATCGATATTCCTTTCCCTCTCAAAGACGCTTTTGATGCCTTGAGCTGGCTGGCCAGTCAGCAAACGTACCCGCAATTCTACTGGCAACAACGTAATGGTGATGAAGAAGCTGCCGTCCTGGGCGCGATTACCCGTTTTACGTCGTTGGACCAGGCACAACGTTTTCTTCGCCAGCACCCGGAACACGCTGACTTACGCATTTGGGGGCTGAATGCTTTTGACCCGTCGCAGGGCAATTTACTTTTACCCCGCCTGGAATGGCGACGCTGTGGCGGTAAAGCCACGCTGCGGCTGACGCTATTCAGCGAAAGCTCCCTTCAGCACGATGCGATTCAGGCAAAAGAATTTATCGCCACACTGGTGAGTATCAAGCCCTTGCCTGGGTTACATTTAACCACCACGCGAGAACAACACTGGCCGGACAAAACGGGCTGGACGCAATTAATCGAACTGGCAACGAAAACCATCGCCGAAGGTGAGCTCGACAAAGTGGTGCTCGCTCGGGCAACTGACCTGCATTTCGCAAGTCCGGTCAACGCGGCGGCGATGATGGCTGCCAGTCGTCGACTGAATCTGAATTGCTACCATTTTTACATGGCCTTTGATGGCGAAAATGCTTTTCTTGGCTCTTCACCGGAACGGTTATGGCGGCGGCGTGACAAAGCGCTGCGTACTGAAGCGCTGGCGGGAACAGTAGCAAATCATCCTGATGATAAGCAGGCGCAGCAGTTAGGAGAGTGGCTGATGGCGGATGATAAAAACCAGCGCGAGAACATGCTGGTGGTGGAAGATATCTGCCAACGATTACAGGCCGATACCCAGACGCTGGATGTTTTACCGCCGCAGGTACTGCGTCTGCGTAAAGTGCAGCATCTTCGCCGCTGTATCTGGACTTCACTCAACAAAGCGGATGATGTGATCTGTTTACATCAGTTGCTGCCAACGGCAGCAGTTGCTGGCTTACCGCGCGATCTGGCGCGACAGTTTATCGCCCGTCACGAACCGTTCACCCGAGAATGGTACGCCGGTTCTGCGGGCTATCTCTCATTACAACAAAGCGAATTCTGCGTTTCCCTGCGCTCAGCAAAAATTAGCGGCAATGTCGTGCGATTATATGCTGGCGCGGGCATTGTCCGTGGTTCCGACCCCGAGCAAGAGTGGCAGGAAATCGACAACAAAGCGGCAGGGCTGCGTACTTTATTACAAATGGAATAGTAATGAGTCGCATCATTACCGATTCATATCAATAATCTATTTTTGTAGCTCCTTATACTTAGCCGCAATATTGATACCGGACAAACTCATGTCAGTAAGCGCATTTAACCGACGCTGGGCGGCGGTCATTCTGGAAGCATTAACGCGTCACGGCGTCAGACACATCTGTATCGCCCCAGGCTCGCGTTCTACACCGTTAACGTTAGCGGCGGCGGAGAATTCCGCATTCATTCACCACACCCATTTCGATGAGCGTGGGTTGGGGCATCTGGCGCTGGGGCTGGCGAAAGTCAGCAAGCAGCCGGTGGCGGTGATTGTGACCTCCGGCACGGCGGTGGCAAATCTCTATCCGGCACTGATTGAAGCCGGGTTAACCGGAGAAAAACTGATTCTCTTAACCGCCGATCGCCCGCCGGAGCTAATTGACTGCGGCGCGAATCAGGCAATTCGCCAGCCGGGAATGTTCGCCTCTCACCCCACGCACAGTATTTCATTGCCGCGCCCGACCCAGGATATCCCCGCACGTTGGCTGGTTTCTACCATCGACCACGCTCTCGGTACGCTTCATGCGGGGGGAGTCCATATCAACTGCCCGTTTGCTGAACCGCTGTATGGCGAAATGGACGATACCGGGCTTAGCTGGCAACAGCGTCTGGGTGACTGGTGGCAGGACGACAAACCGTGGCTGCGTGAAGCGCCTCGTCTGGAAAGTGAAAAACAGCGCGACTGGTTCTTCTGGCGACAAAAGCGCGGCGTGGTGGTTGCCGGGCGCATGAGTGCGGAAGAGGGCAAAAAAGTTGCCCTGTGGGCGCAAACTCTTGGCTGGCCGCTGATTGGCGATGTGCTGTCACAAACCGGGCAGCCGCTGCCGTGTGCCGATCTTTGGTTAGGCAATGCCAAAGCGACCAGCGAGCTGCAGCAGGCGCAAATTGTGGTGCAACTGGGAAGTAGCCTGACGGGGAAACGGCTCCTGCAATGGCAGGCAAGCTGTGAACCAGAAGAGTACTGGATTGTTGATGACATTGAAGGGCGACTTGATCCGGCACACCATCGCGGACGTCGCTTAATTGCCAATATTGCCGACTGGCTGGAGCTGCATCCGGCAGAAAAACGCCAGCCCTGGTGCGTTGAAATCCCGCGCCTGGCGGAACAGGCAATGCAGGCGGTTATTGCCCGCCGTGATGCGTTTGGCGAAGCGCAACTGGCGCATCGCATCAGCGACTATCTGCCTGAACAGGGGCAATTGTTTGTTGGTAACAGCCTGGTGGTACGTCTGATTGATGCGCTTTCGCAACTTCCGGCAGGTTACCCGGTGTACAGCAACCGAGGGGCCAGCGGTATCGACGGACTGCTTTCGACCGCCGCAGGCGTTCAGCGGGCAAGCGGCAAACCGACGCTGGCGATTGTGGGCGATCTCTCCGCGCTTTACGATCTCAACGCGCTGGCGTTATTGCGTCAGGTTTCTGCGCCGCTGGTATTAATTGTGGTGAACAACAACGGCGGGCAAATTTTCTCGCTGTTGCCAACGCCGCAAAGCGAGCGTGAGCGTTTCTATCTGATGCCGCAAAACGTCCATTTTGAGCACGCCGCCGCGATGTTCGAGCTGAAATATCATCATCCGCAAAACTGGCAGGAACTTGAAACGGCATTTGCCGACGCCTGGCGCACGCCAACCACCACGGTGATTGAAATGGTGGTTAACGACACCGATGGTGCGCAAACGCTCCAGCAACTTCTGGCGCAGGTAAGCCATTTATGATCCTGCACGCGCAGGCAAAACACGGAAAACTAGGTTTACCCTGGCTGGTGTTTTTGCACGGTTTTTCCGGCGATTGCCACGAATGGCAAGAAGTGGGCGAGGCGTTTGCCGACTACTCACGGTTGTATGTTGATCTCCTAGGTCATGGTGGTTCGGCGGCGATTAGCGTCGATGGATTTGATGATGTCACCGACTTACTGCGTAAAACCTTGGTTAGTTACAACATCCTTGACTTCTGGCTGGTGGGGTACTCGCTTGGCGGACGGGTGGCGATGATGGCGGCTTGCCAGGGGCTGGCGGGGCTTTGTGGGGTTATTGTCGAAGGCGGGCATCCGGGGCTGCAAAATGCTGAACAACGTGCGGAACGTCAGCGTTCCGATCGCCAATGGGCGCAGCGTTTTCGCACAGAACCGTTAACGGCGGTATTTGCCGACTGGTATCAACAGCCTGTTTTTGCCTCGCTCAATGACGATCAACGCCGGGAGCTGGTGGCGCTGCGCAGCAACAATAATGGCGCAACCCTTGCCGCCATGCTGGAGGCGACTTCTCTCGCCGTCCAGCCTGATTTACGTGCTAACCTTAGCGCCCGCACATTTGCGTTTTATTATTTATGTGGTGAACGTGACAGCAAATTCCGCGCCCTGGCGGCGGAACTGGCTGCCGACTGCCATGTCATTCCTCGCGCCGGACATAACGCGCATCGGGAAAATCCCGCTGGCGTAATCGCAAGTCTGGCGCAGATCTTGCGTTTCTGACTAAAGGACACAATATGATTTATCCTGATGAAGCAATGCCTTACGCACCGGTTGAATGGCACGACTGCTCCGAAGGTTTCGAGGACATTCGTTATGAAAAATCCACCGACGGTATCGCAAAAATCACCATTAATCGTCCGCAGGTGCGCAATGCCTTCCGTCCTCTGACGGTAAAAGAGATGATCCAGGCACTGGCAGATGCGCGTTATGACGACAATATCGGCGTGATCATTCTGACTGGCGCAGGCGATAAAGCGTTCTGCTCCGGTGGTGACCAGAAAGTGCGTGGTGATTACGGCGGCTATAAAGATGATTCCGGCGTACATCACCTGAACGTGCTGGACTTCCAGCGTCAGATCCGTACCTGTCCGAAACCGGTTGTCGCGATGGTGGCTGGCTACTCCATCGGCGGTGGTCACGTTCTGCACATGATGTGCGACCTGACTATCGCAGCAGATAATGCCATCTTCGGTCAGACTGGCCCGAAAGTCGGTTCCTTCGACGGCGGCTGGGGCGCTTCCTACATGGCTCGTATCGTCGGGCAGAAAAAAGCGCGAGAAATCTGGTTCCTGTGCCGTCAGTACGACGCAAAACAGGCGCTGGATATGGGCCTTGTCAACACCGTGGTACCGCTGGCGGATCTGGAAAAAGAAACCGTCCGTTGGTGCCGCGAAATGCTGCAAAACAGCCCGATGGCGCTGCGCTGCCTGAAAGCTGCGCTGAACGCCGACTGTGACGGGCAGGCGGGGCTGCAGGAGCTGGCGGGCAACGCCACCATGCTGTTCTACATGACGGAAGAAGGTCAGGAAGGTCGCAACGCTTTCAACCAGAAACGTCAGCCTGATTTCAGCAAATTTAAACGGAATCCGTAATGCGTAGCGCGCAGGTATACCGCTGGCAGATCCCCATGGACGCGGGGGTGGTTCTGCGCGACAGGCGGTTAAAAACCCGCGACGGGCTGTACGTTTGCCTGCGTGAGGGCGAGCGCGAAGGGTGGGGGGAGATCTCCCCACTGCCGGGCTTCAGCCAGGAAAACTGGGAAGAGGCGCAAAGCGTGCTGCTTGCCTGGGTAAATAACTGGCTGGCAGGCGATTGCGAGCTACCGCAGATGCCTTCCGTGGCCTTTGGCGTAAGCTGTGCATTGGCAGAACTGACAGATACGTTGCCGCAAGCAGCCAACTACCGTGCGGCACCGCTGTGTAATGGCGATCCGGACGATCTGATCCTCAAACTTGCCGATATGCCGGGCGAGAAAGTGGCGAAGGTCAAAGTGGGATTGTACGAAGCGGTGCGCGACGGCATGGTGGTGAATCTGTTGCTGGAGGCAATTCCGGATCTGCATTTGCGTCTTGACGCAAATCGCGCCTGGACACCGCTGAAAGGTCAGCAGTTTGCCAAATATGTTAACCCGGATTATCGCCACCGCATCGCGTTTCTCGAAGAGCCGTGCAAAACCCGCGATGATTCGCGAGCGTTTGCCCGTGAAACCGGCATTGCCATTGCCTGGGATGAAAGCCTGCGCGAGCCGGATTTTGCCTTTGTGGCTGAAGAGGGCGTGCGCGCGGTAGTTATCAAACCCACGCTCACGGGCAGTCTGGAAAAAGTACGCGAGCAGGTACAGGCGGCGCATGCGCTGGGGCTGACGGCGGTGATCAGTTCTTCCATTGAGTCGAGCTTAGGTCTAACGCAACTGGCGCGGATTGCTGCCTGGTTAACGCCAGACACCATTCCGGGACTGGACACGCTGGATCTGATGCAGGCGCAGCAGGTTCGTCGCTGGCCGGGGAGCCCACTGCCGTTAGTGGACGCTGATGTACAGGAGCAGTTGTTATGATCTTCTCTGACTGGCCGTGGCGTCACTGGCGGCAAGTGCGGGGAGAAGCCATCGCCTTACGTCTTAATGACGAGCAACTCAACTGGCGCGAGCTTTGTGCTCGCGTCGATGAGTTAGCTACGGGCTTTGCGGCGCAGGGGGTGGTTGAGGGCAGCGGCGTGATGTTGCGGGCGTGGAATACGCCGCAAACGCTGCTCGCCTGGCTGGCGTTACTGCAATGCGGGGCGCGGGTGTTGCCCGTGAACCCTCAGCTGCCGCAACCGTTGCTTGAAGAATTGCTGCCCAATCTGACGCTGCAATTTGCGCTGGTGCCGGATGGGGAAAACACGTTTCCGGCATTAACGTCGCTGCACATTCAGCTGGTTGAAGGCGTACATGCCGCTGCGTGGCAGCCGACGCGTCTGTGCTCAATGACGTTGACCTCGGGTTCTACCGGTTTGCCGAAAGCCGCTGTCCATACTTATCAGGCCCATCTTGCCAGTGCGCAAGGTGTGTTATCGCTGATTCCGTTTGGCGATCACGATGACTGGTTGCTCTCTTTACCGCTGTTTCACGTCTCCGGTCAGGGAATTATGTGGCGCTGGTTATACGCTGGTGCGCGGATGACGGTGCGTGATAAACAGCCATTGGAGCAAATGCTGGCAGGCTGTACTCACGCTTCACTGGTGCCAACACAACTCTGGCGTTTGCTGGTTAACCGCAGTTCCGTTTCCCTGAAAGCGGTGTTACTTGGCGGCGCGGCTATCCCGGTCGAGTTGACGGAACAGGCGCGCGAGCAGGGGATTCGTTGCTTTTGCGGCTATGGTCTGACCGAGTTTGCCTCCACGGTATGTGCGAAAGAAGCCGACGGCCTGGCAGACGTTGGTTTGCCGCTGCCGGGTCGGGAAGTGAAAATCGTTAATAATGAAGTGTGGCTGCGGGCTGCCAGTATGGCAGAAGGTTACTGGCGTAACGGGCAACTGGTTTCACTGGTTAATGACGAAGGCTGGTACGCTACGCGCGATCGCGGTGAGATGCATAATGGCAAGCTGACCATTGTCGGACGTTTAGACAATCTGTTCTTCAGTGGCGGTGAGGGTATTCAGCCGGAAGAAGTCGAGCGTGTTATTGCTGCACATCCTGCGGTTTTGCAGGTGTTTATCGTTTCCGTTGCCGACAAGGAGTTTGGTCATCGGCCGGTAGCGGTGGTGGAGTATGACCAGCAAACCGTTGATCTTGGCGAATGGGTGAAAGATAAGCTGGCTCGTTTTCAACAACCGGTGCGCTGGCTGACTTTACCGCCGGAGCTGAAAAACGGCGGTATTAAAATTTCACGTCAGGCGCTAAAAGAGTGGGTGCAACGTCAGCAATAATTAACCCTCCGTTTCACTTCTCATTTCTGCCATTCCATTGCCGTTGATAAAGAGTTTATCTGTTAATCTGTAAATTGATGTGAAAACTCTTAGCAAACAGGATAATGCAATGGAATGGCTGGCACAAAAAATCGTGCTGCAATAAACAAGATAACAGACATGTACTTATGCTCTGCGATGCTGGCGGCGCGATAAAAATGATCGCCGAAGTGAAGAGTGACTTCGCCGTGAAAGTGGGGGATTTACTCTCGCCTTTGCAGAATGCGCTTTATTGTATTAATCGTGAAAAGCTGCATACGGTGAAAGTCCTCTCGGCAAGCAGTTATAGCCCCGATGAGTGGGAACGGCAGTGTACAGCGGCAGGGAAAACTCAGTAACGTTGTTTTGTCGTGGGCAGGAAAATCAGCATCAACCCGCTCATAATACAGGCTACTCCCAGTAGTGCTTTCAGCGAAAAAGTCCCTTCCCAGCCGGGAAGTACCATTGAAGCAATCCATACCAGCACATAACTCATACTGAGCAAGGCATAGGCTTTGCTTAGCGCAAGTTTATGTAGCGTTTTATACCAACAAAAAACGGAAAGCAGATAACCCAGCAGCCCGAGTAACAGTATCCGGGCATCCAGGCCAAAAGCTAACAGAGCCGCGATAAAATCCCATAAGTGCGTCATCGGCGGCAGATGACTTGCCGCAAAACCCAGGCTTAATTGCGCAACTGAGGCAATAATGACGCTGAATAATCCCCATATCAGGCACATTACACCGTACTCCCGAGGATCACAATGCCACCAATAATGAACGCCACCCCACACCAGTGACGCGGCGATACCGGTTCGTGCCACAGTTTTACTGCAGCCAGCGTCACCCAGACAAAATTCAGACTTAACATCGGGTAGGCAATGCCTACCGGTACGTTCTGCAAGACCAGCAGCCAGAGCATCATGGCAAGACCAAGACAAGCCAGCGCCAGTCCCAGCCACAGCACGATATGTTTGCGCCGTTTGTTTATCGCCACAAAGCAGGTTGCCTGTTTCTGACACAACTGCCCGGCAACGCTAAGCAAGCTGGCAAAGACTAATGTTAGCCAGATCATTTGGGACGATACTGAATCAGCACCAGACGCTCCTGACGAACGATGGCATCTGCGGGCGGAATGGCGAGACTGTTGATATCTTCATCGCGGTCAACCGAAAGCACGAGTGTAATAATCCCCTCCTGACGATGTTGATTAAGCCAGTTTGCGAACTCATCACCGCTGACAAATCTCCCTTTCGCATCCGGATAATTAAGGCCGTATTTCAACTCACCTGTCTGGCGATACATGATGATGTCATCGCGTTGCAGGCTCCATGCCAGACCTGCGGCAACACCGACGCTATCAGTAAGAATATAGCGGCTTGGCTGAAGTGATTCTTGTGTCATCTCGACAAAAAATTGCGGATGTTTTCCTTCCATGACTCTGTCAGGAATTGAAAATCCTACCAGCAACGCCAGCCCCAGCGGGCAAAGCGCGGCGAAAGACCAGGTCTTTTCGACGTTTGTTAAGGTGTACCAGCCGAAAAATGCCCATAGCGAAAAAATCGACCAGGCACAAAAGACTTTATAGCTCTCGAAGGTTTGCCACACCGGCGTGTTCATTGGTCCCCAGGGGGAGATCACAAATGTGGCAATAATGCCAGTGACGCCAAAAGCGATGTTAATCCAGCCATTAATCCGCAGCGCCAGAGGATTATTTTTTGCTGCCAGCAACGCGTAATGCGCCAACAGCATTGCCAGAGGTGCAAAGCAAGAAAGAATATAGGTGGGCAATTTGCCTTTAGCGACGGAGAAAAACAGCAGCGGCATTATCGTCCAGCTCAACAAATAGACGGTTGCGGAATGCTTGCGGTTTTTCCAGCCTGTGTACAGTGCACCGGGGAGTAATCCCAGCCACGGCAGGCTACCGGCAATGATGACCGGCACGTAGTACCAGAACGGAGCTCTATGTTGGGCATCATCTAGTGCAAAGCGTTGAATATGCTCAACCCAGAAAAAATAGTGCCAGAAGTCAGGCTCCCGCTGCGCTATCGCCAGTCCCCAGGGGAGAACCGTCAGTACGCAACTGATAACCGCCAGCCAGCCGTAAATAAAGAGATCTTTCCAGCGTTTTTGCGTCGCTACCCATGGCAGCACGCTTAATACCGGCACGGCAAGGGCGAGAAAACCTTTGGTCATCACCCCCATGCCGCAGGTGATTCCCAGCAGTAAAAATCCTGCGCTTTTGCCTTTCCACGTCTGTGCCTGCATTGCCAGCCAGAAGCTGCACATTCCCGCCACCAGCCAGAATGCAATAAACGGATCGAGCACGGCATAAGTGCCGATGGCATAGACAATAAACAATGAGAGATAAATTACTGTGGCGAGTAGAGCCAGACGTTTATCGCGCCATAAGCGCAGAGTAAACCAGGTCACCAGCGCGGCAGTTAACAGGGTCGCAAAGATAACGCCTGCCCGCACACCAAAGTTATTCGCGCCAAATAGCCATTGCCCAATGCTGTTAATCCAGTATCCGGCAATGGGTTTTTCGAAATAACGTAGCCCTAACAGATGGGGCACAATCCAGTCGCCGGATGCCAGCATTTCTCGACTGATTTCCGCATAACGCGTTTCATCGGGTTGCCAGAGCAGACGCGTGCTGATCGGTAACAGGTAATAGCAGGCAATAAACGCGAAGATGCCGATAAGGTAACGTACCGATTTCATCAGCGACTACCCGCAATTTGTTGGCAACCCAGCCAGCCTTCACGTCCGGCAATATTTCCGCGAACAACTTGTCCGAGCGGCAACGTCTCTGATAACAGTTCGCTTAAAGGGCAAAATGTCACGCCTTCCTGAGCTGCGCGTTTGAGGAGATCCACAAAATTATGCTGATAAGCGCAGCCTTCAACTTCTGCATGAATGGTATAAACCGGCGTGCCTTTATCTCGCAGGATGCGGTTGAGTAACCAACCGTTAAAATCTTCTGCTTTCACATCCCGACCAATCACTTCATCCCAGGTGGGTAAGGTCACCGGAATTTGCGCAGTGCCAGGGTTTCCTGATTCAAGCAGTGGACGGAACGGTATGGCCCCACGACAATCGCTGTTGTAGCGCAAATGGAACGCTTCTTTTGCTTCGATCACCTTCTGGTCGGCACGCCAGCCCGCAGCGGCAGAACAGGTTACCGGTTGACCGATAATCTCTTCCAGAGTGCGAAGACCGCGTGCAATATCGTCGATCATTGTTTGCCGATCCCAGTTACCGCTACGGGCTTGCCAGGCATGGTGATCCCAGGCGTGCAGACCGACTTCGTGATGTTTAGCCGCTTCACGAATGATATCGGCATTGGCATGACCAATCTCTTTACCTGGCCAGGCCGTACCTGCCAGTAAAATATCCCAGCCATAAAGCGATGCCGCGTTTGAGCGCAGCATCTTCCACAAAAACTGTGGCTTCACCAGTCGCCAGAGATGGCGGCCCATATTGTCCGGGCCGACGCTGAAAAAAATGCTGGCCTGAATATTATGCTTACTCAAGATTTCCAGCAGACGCGGCACGCCTTCACGGGTGCCACGAAAGGCATCGACATCAATGCGTAAGCCTACTTTGGTCATGATGGTTTATCCGTAAGATCAACGGTGCGCAGGAAGAAATCCAGCGTTTCGTCGATGGTTTCCTGCATATCAATTTTCGGCTCCCAGTCCAGGCAGCGGTGGGCATTGCGGATGCTCGGTTTACGATGCTCTACGTCCTGATATCCTTTGCCGTAGTAGCAGCTACTTTCGACAACGCGAAAGCCCGCAAACGGTGGGAAATGATGGCGCAGCGGATGTTTTTCGAAGCTCGCCAGCAGCATCTCGCCCAGTTCCTCAATGCTCGCTTCGTTCTCAGGATTGCCAATGTTGATAATTTCGCCGTCGCAGCGATTTCCCGCATTTTCGATAATGTGGTACAACGCCTCGATACCGTCCCGGATATCAGTAAAGCAGCGTTTTTGTTTTCCGCCATCAATTAGCTTAATTGGTGAACCTTCTACCAGATTGAGAATGAGTTGCGTAATAGCGCGGGAGCTGCCAATTCGCGCTGCATTAAGGTTATCCAGTCGTGGTCCCATCCAGTTAAACGGGAGGAAGAGGGTGAACTGTAAACCCTCTTTTTCGCCATAGGCCCAGATCACCCGATCAAGTAATTGTTTTGACACCGAATAAATCCAGCGTGGTTTATTCACCGGGCCGACGATTAAATTAGAATGGTCCTCATCGAAGTATTTATCGCTACACATCCCATAAACTTCTGAAGTTGACGGGAAGATGATTCGCTTACGGTACTTAACGCAGTAGCGGATAATGCGCAGATTCTCTTCAAAATCGAGTTCAAATACGCGCAGCGGGTTGCGGGTATATTCAATCGGCGTGGCTATCGCCACCAGCGGCAAGACGACATCACATTTTTTGACGTGATACTCAATCCATTCGGAATGAATACTGATATCGCCTTCGACAAAGTGAAAATGTGGATGATTCAGAAAACGGCTTATCGCATCGCTGCCAATATCCAGACCGTAAACTTCATAATGATCTTCGCGCAGCAGGCGTTCTGTCAGATGGTTGCCAATAAAGCCATTCACCCCGAGGATGAGTACCCGGGTACGGCGTCGGGCGGTGCAGGCAGGCTGGCTATTCAAGCGTGAACCTTGCACCAGGCCCAGCATCTGCGCTAATTGCGAGCCCTGCATAGTAATGCCGTCGCCCGCCTGTCCGGTGACGATTTCCAGCGCGCCATCGCCACAGGCAATCAGCAGTGGCGCAACAGAAATCACGCTCCCCGGCTGTGCTTTGCTGGCATGAGGATGAACACGCGACGACCAGACGGTGAATTTCTGATTGCCAACATAGCTGAAGGCACCCGGCCACGGATCGGCAACGGCACGTACCATGTTGTGCAGTACGGATGCCGGTTTATGCCATTCAAGGAAACTGTCATCCGGCGTTCTGCGACCAAAACAGGTGGCTTCGTTTTCGCGCTGGGCGATTTCCAGAATATTACCGTGTTTAATGGCGGGTAATGTCTGTTCCAGTAGCTGGCGCGCGGCATGGCACAATTTATGATGCAGCGTAATAGCGATATCGTCTGGCGCAATGGCAACGCGCAGTTGCGCCACAATGGCCCCAGCATCGGCACGTTTACCATTCGGTGCAATGTAACGCCCGTTTCCGTTTCACCGTTCACCAGCACCCAGTTCAGCGGCGCGCGACCACGATATTTTGGTAACAGCGAACCGTGCAGATTAAATGCACCTGCGGGAGCGAGCTGAAAAATCTCGTCGCAAATAAGATGGCGATAATAAAAAGAGAAAATCACCTCTGGTGACAGTTGGGCAATGCGTTCCACCCACAGCGGATGATTAACGTTATCCGGCGCATAAACCGGAATGTCTCTTTCCGCCGCCAGATGAGCCACCGAACCATAAAAGGCTTTTTCACCGGGATTATCGGTATGGGTAAAAATGGCGCTAATTTCGTAACCGGCAGCCAGCAGAGCTTCAATACCGAGGCATCCCATATCGTGGTAGGCAAAAACGACGGTTTTCATTATTCATTTTCCTTGCTGGATGGACGGATAACTTGCTGAACAAAATAGCGGGGGCGGGCGCGGACATCGGTGTAGATCCTGCCGATATATTCACCGAGTAATCCCATGCCGATAAACTGAGCGCCAATAAAAGTAAACAGCACGGCAAATAGCATAAAGACGCCTTCTGCCGCCCATTGTGGTCCGAAGGTCAGGCGTAAAATCACCAGCAGCACCGCAATGCTAAAACCTCCAATCGCAATAATGCTGCCGAGCAGACTCAGCATACGTAGCGGCGTTGTGGTAAGGCAGGTCACCAGGTCGTACATCAAATTAATCAGGCGCATAAAACTGTATTTGGATTCACCAAACTCACGCTCGGCATGATGTACTGGAATTTCAATTGCACGGCGGGCGAAGATATTCGCCAGAATCGGGATAAAGGTGCTGCGTTCATGGCAGTGCAACATCGCATCGACAATATGACGGCGATAGGCGCGCAGCATACAACCGTAGTCACCCATCGCTTTGCCAGTGGTGCGCTGAATAAGCCGGTTAATCATCTTCGAAGCTGTTTTACGAAACCAGCTGTCCTGGCGGTTCTGGCGTACAGTCCCTACCACGTCGTAACCTTCATCGGCTTTTGCCACCAGGCGGGGGATTTCTTCTGGCGGATTCTGGAGATCGGCATCAAGGGTAATAATTAAGTCGCCAGTAACGTGACTGAATCCCGCCATAATCGCTGAATGTTGCCCGTAATTGCGGTTAATCAAAATAGACACAATATGGCTGTTCTCCGCTTGTGAGGCTTCGACCAGCATATGCGCGGAATTATCGCTACTGCCGTCATCAATCAGCAGGATCTCATACTCTTTCCCCAACGATTCACAGGCTGTGGTGGTGCGCCTGATTAATTCCGGTAAGCTTTCCTGCTCGTTATAAACGGGAATAACCACCGAGACTTTCTTAACAGGGTGGATTTCAAACATGGCTTATTGTCCTGCGAGTTGCTGAAGGGCTGTGATGACGCGGTCGGCATCGGCGGTAGTCATATCCGGGAACAGCGGCAACGAACAGATGCGTTCGCTATTCCATTCGGTATTCGGTAACGACAGCGTGGGAAAACGCTCGCGATAATATTTTTGTGTGTGAGCGGCGCGGAAATGTAACCCGGTACCAATGCCTCTTTCTTTTAACGCTTCCATCAACGCATCGCGACTGATACCACAACGTTGTTCATCGACACGAATAATAAACAGATGCCAGGCGTGAACGTGCGGCCAGGCGGGAAGGCTTAATGGCTGAAAGGGGAGAGCTGCCAGTGCTTGCTGATATTGCTGGGCAATTTCGCGCCGACGGGTGTTGAGGTGCTCTAATTTGACTAACTGTGTCAGGGCAATCGCGGCGTTAATATCGGTCAGATTGTACTTATAGCCCGGTGTTAAGACTTCAGCCTGCGGTGCACGGCCCCAGGTTTGTCTGTCATAGGCATCGACACCCAGACCGTGAAATTTCAGCATCCGTAGCTGGCGGGCAAGGTTTTCATTATCAGTTACAATCAGGCCACCTTCAGCACAGGTAATATTTTTAATGGCATGAAATGAAAAAATAGCGGTACCTTTTGCGCCAATATGTCGCCCTTTGTAATACGTACCGACGGCATGGGCAGCATCTTCGATAACTGCGATGCCGTAACGTTCGCCAATGGCGCGAATGGCGTCAATATCTGCTGGCGCACCGGCATAATGCACCGGAATGATGGCTTTAGTGCGTGGCGTAATGGCTGATTCGATCGCTTCAGGCGTGACCATCAGCGTATCGCGGTCGACATCCACCATTACCGGCGTTGCACCCAGCAAGGAAATCATATTGAGGGTTGAAACCCAGGTCAGGGAAGGCGTAATCACTTCATCGCCCTTGCCAATTTCCAACGCCATTAGCGTGATATGCATTCCGGCGGTGGCTGAACTGACCGCGATGGCATGCTGATTTCCCGTCAACTGGCAAAAGGCTTGCTCAAGCGCCTGATTCTTCGGACCGGTTGTGATCCAACCGGATTCGAGAACCTCTTTAACTGCAGCGAGTTCCTCCACGCCCATTGCTGGTCGCGAAAAAGGCAAAAATTCTGACATTGCTTTTCCTTCCGCCATTGAATACCTGTCCACTTATATTTGCTATAAAGAGTGTTGTGTATATTTTGCCATTTGGAGCGAAATTTTAAGGATAGAATATTAACTTAACCTTAAGAAACTAATATTAGACGTAAATATTGAAATTTTTATATTTTTTCTTATTTAGGCTTTGCATTTGGCAAAAATTTGAGGCATTTTGCCGACATCGTAGGATTTTTAATATTACACCAACTGCTAATTATCGCCAGAAATGTCGCTCAATTTCACGGTAATTGTCTGGTTGCGCTTGTCTATAGGTGGAGTTTACGTGTTAGCTTTTTGCCGCTCATCATTGAAGTCAAAAAAATATTTCATCATTTTACTGGCGCTCGCTGCAATTGCCGGACTGGGTACTCATGCCGCCTGGAGTAGCAATGGTTTGCCACGTATCGACAATAAAACATTGGCCAGACTGGCACAGCAGCACCCGGTTGTCGTTTTGTTTCGCCATGCTGAACGTTGCGATCGTTCAACCAATCAATGCTTGTCAGATAAAACAGGTATTACGGTTAAAGGTACCCAGGATGCCCGTGAACTGGGCAACGCTTTTAGCGCTGACATCTCTGATTTCGATCTTTATTCCAGTAATACCGTCCGGACCATTCAGTCGGCGACCTGGTTTTCCGCGGGTAAAAAGCTGACGGTAGATAAACGACTTCTTCAGTGCGGTAATGAGATTTATAGTGCAATTAAGGACTTACAAAGCAAAGCGCCTGATAAAAATATCGTTATTTTCACCCATAATCATTGCCTGACATATATTGCTAAAAATAAGCGTGATGCGATATTTAAACCTGATTATCTGGATGGTTTAGTCATGCATGTGGAAAAAGGCAAAGTTTATCTGGATGGGGAATTCGTTAACCACTAAATTTTCAATCTGACAGCCAGTGATGGCTGTCATCATTGTTAAAGAAGACCTTTCAAACGTAACGTTTTTCGGGTGGCAACATTTAAATCATAATGCACCAGATCTTCAGGTTTTACCCACGCGTAGTCCTGAAACTCTTCGTTTATTTTCACTTCTCGGTTGGCAGAAACGCAGTCAAAAATCAGGTAAATCATATAAATCTCTTCCTTGCGACCATCTGCATATGTCTTGGTGCGAATATCATCGCTGAAGGTCCACGGCGTGATTTCTGTCAAAAGCAGCTGTTCTCCCAGTTCTTCGCGAATTTCGCGGCGTAGTGCCTCTTCAATTCGTTCGCCAGACTCCACGCCGCCACCCGAAAGCGCCCATTGACCGGGGAAAACGCCGCGATCGTCGGCCATTTTGCACAGCAAATAAGCACCATCATTTTGAATCAAAGGGCATACAATAGTCCGTTGTCGCACAGGGGTATTCCTTATAAATAAAAAGAAACCATGAGAATACGGTAACTCAGAAATATGTGAAAGTGACAGTAATCTCTTTTGCAATGATAACTGCACTTATTATTATTTTTGTGTGTATCGGTAAAGTGTGTTTATTTTTTCGGCGTTTAATTATTTAAGAAGTATTTAGTTACAATAAGTGACTAGATCCCTTTTTTCGCTCATTGAATCCTCTGTGCCAGGCAGTACAATCCCGCAGCTTTGGGAATTTTGATTAATTGCTTGTGGGAAAGGGGATAATGAAAAAAATTGCGCTAGCAGGTCTGGCCGGAATGCTGTTGGTTTCTGCATCGGTCAATGCAATGAGCATCAGCGGCCAGGCGGGTAAAGAATACACCAATATTGGTGTCGGTTTTGGGACTGAATCGACGGGCCTGGCTTTAAGCGGTAACTGGACACATAACGACGACGACGGTGACGTCGCGGGCGTGGGGCTGGGGTTGAATCTGCCTCTCGGGCCGTTAATGGCGACCGTTGGCGGAAAAGGCGTGTACACCAACCCGAATTACGGCGATGAAGGTTATGCCGCAGCGGTAGGAGGTGGTTTGCAGTGGAAAATTGGCAACAGCTTCCGTTTGTTTGGCGAGTATTACTACTCTCCGGATTCGCTCTCCAGCGGTATTCAAAGTTATGAGGAAGCGAATGCTGGCGCGCGTTACACCATTATGCGTCCAGTCAGTATTGAGGCGGGTTATCGCTACCTGAATCTGTCGGGTAAAGACGGTAACCGCGACAACGCTGTGGCTGACGGCCTGTATGTTGGGGTTAACGCCAGTTTCTGATCCCTTCCGGCGCGGCATTCAGTTTCTTACTACGCCTTATCTCCCTTTGCGTTATAGTGATTCGATAACAAAAGCAGGAGATAACCATGTTAAAAGTGGAAATGCTATCCACCGGGGATGAAGTGTTATACGGGCAAATCGTTGACACTAACGCTGCCTGGCTGGCCGATTTTTTCTTTCATCAGGGGCTGCCATTATCTCGCCGCAATACGGTGGGGGATAACCTTGATGACTTAGTCACCATTCTTCGCGAACGTAGTCAGCACGCCGATGTGCTGATCGTTAACGGCGGGCTGGGACCGACCAGCGATGATTTAAGCGCACTCGCCGCTGCGACAGCAAAAGGTGAAGGCCTGGTGCTGCATGAAGCCTGGCTCAAAGAGATGGAACGCTATTTCCACGAACGTGGACGAGTAATGGCACCGAGCAACCGTAAACAAGCGGAGCTGCCTGCCAGTGCTGAATTTATCAATAACCCGGTAGGCACCGCCTGTGGTTTTGCCGTGCAGCTTAATCGTTGCCTGATGTTCTTTACTCCCGGCGTACCGTCAGAATTTAAGGTGATGGTCGAGCACGAAATCCTGCCGCGCCTGCGCGAGCGTTTTTCTTTACCACAGCCGCCGGTTTGTCTGCGTTTAACTACCTTTGGTCGTTCGGAAAGCGATCTGGCACAAAGCCTGGACACTCTACAACTGCCGCCGGGCGTAACAATGGGCTATCGCTCCTCAATGCCGATCATCGAACTGAAACTCACCGGACCGGCAAGCGAGCAACAGGCGATGGAAAAACTGTGGCTGGACGTTAAACGTGTTGCCGGACAGAGCGTGATTTTCGAAGGCACCGAAGGACTGCCCGCGCAGATCAGTCGCGAATTGCAAAACCGCCAGTTCAGCCTGACGTTGAGCGAGCAATTCACCGGTGGTTTATTGGCTTTGCAACTTTCTCGCGCAGGTGCTCCATTGCTGGCGTGTGAAGTGATTCCTTCACAGGAAGAAACCCTGGCGCAAACTGCGCACTGGATTACAGAACGGCGGGCCAACCATTTTGCCGGGCTGGCACTGGCTGTTTCGGGTTTCGAGAACGAGCATCTCAACTTTGCGCTAGCCACGCCAGACGGCACTTTCGCTCTGCGTGTGCGTTTCAGCACTACACGCTACAGCCTGGCTATCCGTCAGGAAGTGTGCGCAATGATGGCACTGAATATGCTACGCCGTTGGTTAAACGGCCAGGACATCGCTAGTGAGCATGGCTGGATTGAGGTTGTTGAGTCCATGACTTTATCCGTCTGATTTCGCCACTCTGTGCCGGTTTACTGCACCGGCACATTCCCCCTCCGGCAAAATTTGTCCAACCCTCCCTACGGTGAGCGTGGTGTTGGGGCCAGTGTGGCACGGGCTGCGCGCTGGGGACGCATTGAGAATTACATGGCGCAAGTCAACGATTCGCTTTGTCTGTTAGTGCAGGTGGAAAGTAAAACGGCACTGGATAACCTGGACGAGATCCTCGACGTCGAAGGGATTGATGGCGTGTTTATTGGACCAGCGGATCTTTCTGCGTCGTTGGGCTACCCGGATAACGCCGGGCACCCGGAAGTGCAGCGAATTATTGAAACCAGCATTCGGCGGATCCGTGCTGCGGGTAAAGCGGCTGGTTTTCTGGCTGTGGCTCCTGATATGGCGCAGCAATGCCTGGCGTGGGGAGCGAACTTTGTCGCTGTTGGCGTTGACACGATGCTCTACAGCGATGCCCTGGATCAACGACTGGCGATGTTTAAATCAGGCAAAAATGGGCCACGCATAAAAGGTAGTTATTGATATCAAAGGCCCATGGGGATCGGCTGTGGGCCTGTGTTAATTAGTGGTTATTCGCTGCCAGATCGGCTTCGCTTAGCTGGGTGGCCGCGAGCACTTGGTCACGATCAATGCCCTGTTCCAGCATGCGCAAAGCAATTTTAATGGCTTGTTCATGCATACCTTCCTGCAAACCTTCTAATTTACCTTGCTGCAAACCTACTAATTTACCTTCTTGCCAGCCAATTTGATGTCCTTCCTGCCGTAGCCGTTCAGCAATAGTCATTAATCTCTCCTTTTGTAGTGGTGAACGTTCGGCAATCTCCTGAATAAAACGGGTGAAACGGGAGGTATCGCCGCATTGCAGCAGATAATTAAACAGTGTTTGTAGCTGGCTGTCATTAGTGAAGCCTCTAACCAAAAGCGTGGTGATCCTGTCGACCATGCCGATTAAATCGTGGTCGCGAATATGCTTTTGAATCAGTTCCAGCAGAGCTATACGCCGATGTTGCATGATCTCATCGTCAGGTACGATGGTGATATCCACCAACGGAAAAGCTTCGGTGTACAACTGCCGGGCAAGTTGCGGATCGTCAAACTCATCCAGCCAGTTAAGTGAGTACGGGTAGGGCGATGTTTCGCCATGATAAAACAGCAATGGCACCACCAGCGGAACTCTGTCATAGCCTTTATCTAGGTGACTCTGCATGGCGGCAGTGGCATAGCGCATTGGCCGAAAAGCCATATTCTTTTCTGCAGAGCTTTGATGTTCAATCACGCAGTAGATATAGCCGTCACCGTCGCTGGTTTCCACGGACCACAAAACATCCGAGTAGTAAGCGCGTAAACTTTTTTCAATAAAACTAGTGGGTTCCAGGCGTAAGGTTTGCAGGTTGCAAAGCTTGCGCAGTGGTTCTGGTAAATGTATTTCGAGAAAATCCCGTGCGGTTTCGGGTGTGAATATAAAGGTTTTAAATACCGCATCATGCGGGGAGGAGGTTGTTGATTCGGTCATGGTTGTCCGTCACCTGATATTTATGATGACGCGACATTACGGTTATCCCAGGCCTTTGACATCTGCCAGTTTCAGCCTTTGCGAGACGTTTTCAGAGGAATTTTCACTGCGTTGCAACGCATACATTGGGCACGGAATCGTGTACGCAAAAATGCCCGGTAACCACATGCTTACCGGGCATCAGAAGGGAGTTTAAGCCAGCGCCTGGGCCAGTAGCGTAATCGGATGTTCGCAGCGAAGACTTGTGGACATCTCTATCTGCCATTTACAGGTTTCGCAGTCGGTGACCACCAGATCTGCGCCGCTTTCTTCTATCTGGCGGAACAGTGGTGCGCCGATGGCTTGTGAGGTGGGGTAGTTCTCTTTTTTGAAACCGTAAGTACCCGCAATACCGCAGCACTGGGAATCCAGCACCGTTAACTCAAGCCCCGGGATGTTACGCAACAGCTCCAGGGTGTAGAGCGTCCAGCCCATTTTTTCCATATGGCACGGAGTGTGATAAACCACTTTCAGCGGCAGCGGTTTCAGCGGTAACGTTTTGCCTTCGTCCAGCTTGCGCCACAGCCAGCGGGTTGCCAGTTCGATATGATCGCGCAAGCCTTTGTTGTCGACATTCAGCACTTCCGGGTATTCGTCGCGCAGGGCAAATGTACAGGTTGAGGAGGTGGCAATCACCGGAATGCCTTTTACTCCCACAGCTTCGCGGATCGACTCTACATTCGTAATTGCCTGTTTGCGTGCTTTATCGGTAAAGCCGTTGGCGATTAGCGGTACGCCGCAGCATTTTTCTTTGCTGAGCAGTTGTACACCGGTACCCATTGCGTTGAGCACTTTAATTAAATCTTTACCTAACTGCGGATGGTTGTAGTTAACGAAGCAGCCGTGAAAGAAAGCGACCTGGTCTTTATATTGTGCTTGCTGAGCCGCTATGCTGCGATACCAGCGACGGAACGTGCCGAAGGAGTATTTCGGTAGCGTGCGACGATGATCGATTTTTAACGCCGCATCAAGCAGCTGCCGCACCGGTTTCAGCGAGGTAGCGGTGTTGACGATTGGTGCGAACGGCGTGGAAACGCTACCCATCAGGTCGGTATGACTCAACACAAAATTACGCAGCGACGGGCGCGTGGTGTCATATTTCGCCCGCGCGCGCTGGATAATATCGCCAATCTTCACATCGGACGGGCAGGCGACTTCACAACGTTTGCAGTTGATGCAATATTTCAGCGCCTCGTCATACAGTGCGCCATCTTTCAAACGCAGACGCTCGCCATCCGGCCCGGCTTGTTTTGGCCCTGGATAACCGGGATTCACCCGGCTCACCGGGCAGGCGGTGGTGCAGACGGTGCACTTAATGCAGTTTTCGAAGCTGGTGTCGTTCATTGTTGGCCTCCTGCGCGTTGGGCAATCTGTTGAGCGGCATGTAAAGCACTGACGGCACAAACACCGCCGCCGCATCCCTGGGCGATGGGATCAAATCCGCCCAGCACCGAACCGATGGCAAACAGGTTCTCAATGGTTTGCCCTGCCTGCGACGGGCGTAGCGTCTCATCAGTGGTTACACCGAACTGCTGCCACGGTTGCGGCGCAAAAAAATCGCCCTTATACCATTCACCCCGCGTGGCGGTTTGTAGCACATCAAGGCCGAGAATCGGCTCGCGAATGCCGTTACGTTCCGCTACTAGTCCGCCACTAAAGAAACTGCCGCTGGCGAGAACCGCGAAACGTGGACGTAGCGGAATATCGGCGTGATTGCGGGTCCAGATTTCATTCACTACGCCATTTTTACAGGTCACTTTTTTCACTTCATCGCCCGGCATCCACACTCCACCTTGGCGCACAAACTGGCGCTGTAACTGGTTTTGCAGACGAATGCCCAGCACGGAAGGCGGCAGCGTTGGCAAAAGCATCAGTGAACAAGGTAGTTTTTCATTCAACCAACGCCACAGTTTGTCATCGGCCAGGCCGAAGCAGGCGGGCATCAGGATCATTTCGCAGGTATTGGCGACAGGAATAAGCGCATCAAGTAACAGCGGCCAGTTTTCTTCATTATCAAGGAAACGGGCGATATTCACCGCGCGAAATTCGGTGGCGTTATTGCGCAGGACATCCAGTTCCGGCAGCTCTATTTCTGCGGTTTCAACCGAAAGATCCAGTTCGCGCAACGAAGCCGCCGCAAGATGCGCCTGGAAATCCATCAGCCCGCTTATCCCCACTACACATATCTTCTTCGCGGGTAGCGGCCAGACGGGAACTTCTGGCGAACTTAACCAGGTTGCACGCAAAGTGCCGAGCGGCGTAATCCGCTGGTGAGCCAGTTCTACGCTGCCCTGCAATTGCGCACCGCTTTCAGCGATTAATGCCTGCGCCTGGCAAGCGAGATCGAGCACGCGTTGTGGCCCGAGAAGAGAGTAAGGATGTGCAGGTGCCTGCTGACGCAAAGATTCCAGTCCACTGTGAATGTCTGCCACGGGTTGACCATCTGGCAGATGGCTCAGCAAATCCAGCGAACCGGATGAGAAATGCAACGCGCTTTGACCACGCGTGACAATGGCACAGCGCAGGCCGTGTTTTTGCAGTTGCAGGCCACAGAGTAATCCGGCGAGGCCGCCGCCCATAATGACAGTATCAAAGCGCATCTTTCTGCTCCTTCTCCAGACCACACAGTCCCTGATAAACCCAGCGGGTAAATTCGCTTTCGCGCAGTGCGTCTCCCCAGGCGATGGGTTGCACGCCTTTCCAGCGTTCGTTAAGGAAGGTGGAAAGTTGCTCGATAGATTGCGCGGACGTCGTGACGTTAAACCGTTGCAGCAGTCCGGCAGCGCGGCAGGCGCAGAGTTCGCCCTGGCAGGTGCCCATCCCCACACGGGTACGACGGCGTAAATCCAGCAGGCTATTAACGTTTAAATTTTCTACCGCGTACTGCACTTCACCCGCAGTTACCGCTTCGCACTCACATACCAGGCTACGGTGTAGACGGCCTTCGCTCAGCCAGGCAGGCGTGCGATCGCCATGACGATAAACCGCAGAACCGCGCAGCGGGGCAGGCAGGGAGATGACTTTACGCAAGGTAACTTCAGCGGGTTCTTGTGAACCAGGCAGTGCCAGATCGGCAGTCGTACAGGGGCGCGTGTTGCCCAGTTTGCGGCATACCGCGTCGGTAGCCCATTCAGCCATCAGCCGATAGGTCATCAGTTTGCCACCGGTGATGGTGATAAATCCGTCCAGACCATCGCGTTCAGCATGGTCGAGCAGCACGATGCCACGGCTGACGTTACGTCCGCTCGGGTCGTCATCGCTGGCAACCAGCGGGCGCACGCCAGAATAGGCCCGCAAAATGCGCGTTTTCGCCATCACGGGGGCCAGTTTTTCCCCTTCACGCAGCAGAATATCAACCTCTTCTGCCGTCACTCGATTATCGTCAATCTCGTTGTAATCAATACGTAAAGAGGTGGTACCAATCAGCGAAATGGTATCGCCAGGCACCAGAATATCGGCGTCGGAAGGTTTACGGCAGCGGTTGATCACATGCTGGTTAATGCGGTGATCCATGATCAGCAGCGATCCTTTCGCCGGGAACATGCGAATGCGCAGATCGGCATATTCGGCAATGTGTTGCCCCCAGATCCCAGCGGCATTAACCACGACAGGTGCATGAAGGGCCTGAGTTTCGCCGGTGAGATGGTTACGTACACGAACACCGCACACCGTCGCGCCTTCACGAATCAGCCCCGTGACTTCATGAGCGGTAAGGATAACGGCACCGTGTTCTTTGGCATCCAGCATGTTTGCTGCGGTCAGACGAAATGGATCAACGGTGCCATCCGGAACTTTCACCGCGCCAATCAGTGCCGGGTTAACGGCAGGTTCGATAATGCGCGCTTGCTGCGGGTCTATAGCTTCTGCGCTGATCCCTGCTTCTTCGCAGGCGCGAATAAAAGTGGCCTGGAATGAGAGGTCATCTTCCGGCAGGGTGATAAACAGGCCGTTGGTTGGTTCAACGCAGTGACGTGCAATGCGTTTCAGGATCTGGTTTTCACTAATGCATTCGCGGGCCGATTCCGCATCGGTTACTGCATAGCGCGCACCGCTGTGCAGCAGGCCGTGGTTACGCCCGGTGGCACCGGTTGCGATGTCGTGGCGCTCAACCAAAATCACGCGCAGCCCGCGCAGGGCACAGTCGCGGGCAATCCCGGCTCCCGTTGCGCCGCCGCCAATGATAATCACGTCACTTGATTGCGAGTCGCGAGTTTTCATTGTTATCCCTCTGAAGTTCGTTTTTTACCATTTAGCCATAGTAAAAACATGAATTGTTTGATTTCGCGCATATTCGCTCATGATTCGAAAGTAAAACGTGATTTCATGCGTCATTTTGAACATTTTGTAAATCTTATTTAATAATGTGTGCGGCAATTCACATTTAATTTATGAATGTTTTCTTAACATCGCGGCAACTCAAGAAACGGCAGGTTCTCTCACTGAATCAGGCTGTTAATCATAAATAAGACCACGGGCCACGGAGGCTATCAATGTTGAGTATTTTTAAACCAGCGCCACACAAAGCGCGCTTACCTGCCGCGGAGATCGATCCGACTTATCGTCGATTGCGCTGGCAAATTTTCCTGGGGATATTCTTTGGCTATGCGGCTTACTATTTGGTTCGTAAGAACTTTGCGCTTGCTATGCCTTATCTGGTTGAGCAGGGATTCTCACGCGGTGATTTAGGTTTTGCCCTTTCGGGGATCTCGATTGCTTATGGATTTTCGAAATTCATCATGGGTTCGGTATCGGATCGCTCGAATCCGCGCGTTTTCCTGCCCGCAGGTTTGATTCTGGCGGCGGCAGTGATGTTGTTTATGGGCTTTGTGCCATGGGCGACGTCGAGCATTGCGGTGATGTTTGTACTGTTGTTCCTCTGCGGTTGGTTCCAGGGGATGGGGTGGCCGCCGTGTGGTCGTACTATGGTGCACTGGTGGTCGCAGAAAGAACGTGGCGGCATTGTGTCAGTGTGGAACTGTGCGCACAACGTCGGTGGTGGTATTCCGCCGCTGCTGTTCCTGCTGGGGATGGCCTGGTTCAATGACTGGCATGCGGCGCTCTATATGCCTGCTTTCTGCGCCATTCTGGTGGCATTATTCGCCTTTGCGATGATGCGCGATACCCCGCAATCCTGTGGCTTGCCGCCGATCGAAGAGTACAAAAATGATTATCCGGACGACTATAACGAAAAAGCGGAACAGGAGCTGACCGCGAAGCAAATCTTCATGCAGTACGTGCTGCCGAACAAACTGCTGTGGTACATCGCCATCGCCAACGTGTTCGTTTATCTGCTGCGTTACGGCATCCTCGACTGGTCACCGACTTATCTGAAAGAGGTTAAGCATTTCGCGCTGGATAAATCCTCCTGGGCCTACTTCTTCTATGAGTATGCGGGTATTCCGGGCACCCTGCTGTGCGGCTGGATGTCGGACAAAGTCTTCCGTGGTAACCGTGGGGCAACCGGCGTCTTCTTTATGACACTGGTGACCATCGCGACTATCGTTTACTGGATGAACCCGGCAGGTAACCCAACCGTCGATATGATTTGTATGATTGTTATCGGCTTCCTGATCTACGGTCCTGTGATGCTGATCGGTCTGCATGCGCTGGAACTGGCACCGAAAAAAGCGGCAGGTACGGCAGCGGGCTTTACCGGGCTGTTTGGTTACCTGGGCGGTTCGGTGGCGGCGAGCGCGATTGTTGGCTACACCGTGGACTTCTTCGGCTGGGATGGCGGCTTTATGGTAATGATTGGCGGCAGCATTCTGGCGGTTATCTTGTTGATTGTTGTGATGATTGGCGAAAAACGTCGCCATGAACAATTACTGCAAAAACGCAACGGAGGCTAATGGCATGAAATTGAAGCTGAAAAACCTTAGCATGGCGATCATGATGAGCACTATAGTCATGGGAAGCAGTGCAATGGCGGCGGACAGCAACGAAAAAATAGTCATCGCCCATCGCGGTGCCAGTGGATATTTGCCGGAGCATACGCTGCCAGCAAAAGCGATGGCGTATGCGCAGGGAGCGGATTATCTGGAACAGGATTTGGTGATGACCAAAGACGACCATCTGGTTGTTCTGCATGACCATTATCTCGATCGTGTTACTGATGTTGCCGATCGTTTCCCGGATCGGGCGCGCAAAGACGGTCGTTACTACGCGATAGATTTCACGCTGGATGAAATTAAGTCGCTGAAATTTACCGAAGGTTTCGATATTGAAAACGGTAAAAAAGTACAGACTTATCCGGGGCGTTTCCCAATGGGTAAGTCCGACTTCCGGGTGCACACCTTTGAAGAAGAGATTGAATTTGTTCAGGGGTTAAATCACTCTACCGGGAAAAATATCGGTATCTATCCAGAAATCAAAGCGCCGTGGTTCCATCATCAGGAAGGGAAGGATATTGCGGCAAAAACGCTGGAAGTGCTGAAGAAATATGGTTACACCGGTAAAGACGATAAAGTTTATTTGCAATGTTTTGATGCTGATGAGCTGAAGCGTATTAAGAATGAGCTGGAACCCAAAATGGGCATGGAGCTCAATCTGGTACAGCTGATTGCCTATACCGACTGGAATGAAACGCAGCAGAAACAGCCGGATGGAAGCTGGGTTAATTACAACTACGACTGGATGTTTAAGCCGGGAGCCATGAAACAGGTGGCGGAATATGCAGATGGTATTGGTCCGGATTACCATATGTTGATTGAGGAGACATCGCAGCCGGGTAATATCAAACTCACTGGCATGGTGCAAGATGCCCAGCAGAATAAACTGGTAGTGCATCCTTATACCGTGCGGTCAGATAAACTGCCTGAATACACTCCTGATGTGAATCAGTTATATGATGCTCTGTATAACAAAGCGGGTGTAAATGGGCTGTTTACTGATTTCCCTGATAAGGCAGTAAAATTTCTTAATAAAGAGTAATGTTACTGCAGGATGGCGTTCATGCGCCATCCTGTCTCATATCAAATTTTTCCAATCGCCACTAATTGTTCCATGCACATTTGTAGTAAAAACAGTGGACTGCCTTCTACCGGCTTTTCTTTAGTCAGCAACGAAATCTGTCGATAGAAGGTTGGTTCGTGAGGAACGGAACACAATTCACCTGCAATGCTTTTCAGCGTTAACTCTGGTTGTAAGGCGATGCCTAATCCCTGTCGAATAAAATTCATCGCTGTATCCGACTGATTAAATTCACATTTTATCTGCTGGGCGCACTATTAGTGGTAGTGGCTGGTGGAATCTATGCGCTGCAAATGAAGGGCAAAAGCGGTGTCACACCTGTAGCGGCAAAAGAAATTCATTAATACGACACGTTTCATTAAGATTTTCCTCAGGTAACCACCTATAGTCATTGTCGTTAATAAAAATGACAGGCGATAGGGTATGGCAGTTTCAGCAAAGTACGACGAATTTAATCACTGGTGGGCAACAGAGGGCGACTGGGTTGAAGAGCCTAACTATCGCCGTAATGGTATGAGCGGGGTGCAATGCGTCGAGCGCAACGGCAAAAAGCTGTATGTAAAGCGCATGACGCATCATCTGTTTCATTCAGTACGTTATCCGTTCGGCCGACCAACGATTGTCCGTGAGGTTGCGGTAATTAAAGAACTGGAACGGGCCGGTGTCATCGTGCCGAAGATCGTTTTTGGTGAAGCGGTGAAAATTGAGGGTGAATGGCGCGCGTTGCTGGTGACTGAAGATATGGCGGGGTTCATCAGCATTGCTGACTGGTATGCCCGGCATGCAGTATCGCCTTATTCTGACGAAGTACGGCAAGCCATGTTGAAAGCAGTGGCACTGGCGTTTAAGAAAATGCATAGCGTTAATCGTCAGCATGGCTGTTGCTATGTTCGCCATATCTATGTGAAAACAGAAGGTAAGGCAGAAGCTGGTTTTCTTGATCTGGAGAAAAGTCGTCGCCGCTTGCGTCGCGATAAAGCGATTAATCATGACTTCCGCCAGCTGGAAAAATATCTGGAGCCGATCCCTAAAGCGGACTGGGAGCAGGTGAAAGCGTATTACTACGCCATGTAATCGTTGTAGGCCAGATAATACGCGTAAGCGTCGTATCTGGCGCTAGTACCCGATCACAACTCGATTTCAATATCGCCTTTTGCCCGGCAACAACAGGGCAAAATTTCCCCCGGCTGAATAAAGGCTAACGGTTCGGCAATCCAGTCCACCTGACCTGCGACCAGTCGGGTGCGACAGGAGCCGCAGTAACCTTCGCGGCACTGGTACTCAACCGCCACATTGTGGGATTCCAGCGCCGCCAGAAGGGAAGGGTGTTCATCCTGGCACAGCAGTTGTGTGCCAGTGATGCGCAGGGTAACGCGGGCCATCAGAGCTGGAAGTTACTCAAATCGTCGGTGTCCACTTCCGCGTCAATCTGCCCGACCAGATAAGAACTGACTTCCACTTCCTGCGGAGCAACCTGCACGTTATCAGACACCAGCCAGGTGTTGATCCACGGGATCGGGTTGGAGCGCGTCTGGAACGGCAGATCCAAACCGACTGCCTGCATGCGGATATTGGTGATGTATTCAACGTACTGGCAGAGAATATCTTTATTCAGACCAATCATCGAACCGTCACGGAACAGATAATCCGCCCAGTCTTTCTCTTGCTGTGCCGCCTGGACAAACAGGTCATAGCACTCCTGCTTACATTCTTCGGCAATTTCCGCCATCTCCGGATCATCCGCGCCGCTGCGCAGCAGATTCAGCATATGCTGAGTACCGGTCAGGTGCAGGGCTTCATCGCGGGCAATCAGGCGAATAATCTTGGCGTTACCTTCCATCAGTTCGCGTTCTGCAAAGGCAAAGGAACAAGCAAAGCTGACGTAGAAGCGGATCGCTTCCAGCGCGTTAACGCTCATCAGGCAGAGATACAGTTTTTTCTTCAGCTCGCGCAGGCTAACGGTTACGGTTTTACCGTTAACGGTGTGGGTGCCTTCGCCCAGAAGGTGCCAGTAGCTGGTCATTTCGATCAGTTCATCGTAATAGCTGGAGATCCCTTCCGCACGTTTCTGGATCTGCTCGTTGGTGACGATATCGTCAAACACAACAGACGGATCGTTAACGATATTACGAATGATATGAGTATAGGAACGGGAATGAATCGTTTCTGAGAACGCCCAGGTTTCGACCCAGGTTTCCAGTTCCGGAATAGAAATAAGCGGCAATAGCGCCACGTTCGGGCTACGACCCTGAATGGAATCCAGCAGCGTCTGATATTTCAGGTTGCTGATAAAGATGTGTTTTTCGTGCTCCGGCAGCGCCTGGTAATCTATACGGTCGCGGGAGACGTCAACTTCTTCCGGACGCCAGAAGAAAGAGAGCTGCTTTTCGATCAGCTTTTCGAAGATGTCATATTTTTGCTGATCGTAGCGAGCCACGTTGACCGGCTGACCAAAGAACATCGGTTCTTTGAGCTGATCATTTTTCGTCTGTGAAAAGGTGGTATATGCCATGAGTGTGTCCTGTTGGGAGTTTAATGCCGGATAAGGCATTTTACGCCGCATCCTGTGCCTGATGCGACGCTGGCGCGTCTTATCAGGCCTACAAATCCGAGCCGTAGGCCGGATAAGGCGTTCACGCTGCATCCGGCACCCGGAGCCTGATGCGACGCTGGCGCGTCTTATCAGGCCTACAAACCGAGCCGTAGGCCGGATAAGGCGTTTACGCCGCATCCGGCATCTCAATATCAGATCTTACATGCGCCGCTTTCGCAGCCATCGTCCTGGATTGACGGTACCAGATCGTCCTGCGCGTCTTCAGCGCCGTCACGGGTGTTCTGATAATACAGCGTTTTGACCCCGAATTTGTAGGCGGTGAGCAGGTCTTTCAGCAACTGCTGCATCGGCACTTTTCCTGACGGGAAACGTGACGGATCGTAGTTGGTGTTAGCAGAGATCGACTGATCGATAAATTTCTGCATGATACCTACCAGTTGCAGGTAGCCATCGTTACCCGGCATTTCCCACAGCAGCTCATAGGCGTCGTGCAGGTGCTCGTAGTCCGGCACCACCTGGCGCAAAATACCGTCTTTCGACGCTTTGATGCTGACGTAACCGCGCGGCGGTTCAATACCGTTAGTGGCGTTAGAGATCTGCGAAGAGGTCTCGGACGGCATCAGGGCAGAAAGCGTGGAGTTACGCAGGCCGTGCGTTTTGATTGATTCACGCAATGCTTCCCAGTCGTAATGCAGCGGCTCATTAGCGATGGCATCCAGATCTTTCTTATAGGTATCGATCGGCAGGATCCCTTTCGCGTAAGTGGTTTCGTTAAACCACGGGCACGCGCCTTGCTCTTTAGCCAGCTCATTAGACGCTTTCAGCAGGTAATACTGAATCGCTTCGAAGGTTTTATGCGTCAGGTTGTTGGCGCTGCCGTCGGAGTAGCGTTTACCGTGCTTCGCCAGATAGTAAGCGAAGTTAATCACACCAATACCCAGCGTACGACGCCCCATCGCTCCACGTTTGGCGGCCGGGATCGGGTAATCCTGATAATCCAGTAGCGCGTCAAGTGCACGAACCGCCAGAATCGCCAGCTCTTCCAGTTCATCCAGGCTATTAATTGCGCCCAGGTTGAAAGCAGACAGCGTACACAGCGCGATTTCACCGTTCTCGTCGTTGACGTCGTTCAGCGGTTTGGTCGGCAGGGCAATTTCTAGGCACAGGTTAGACTGGCGAACTGGCGCGATGGTCGGATCAAACGGACTATGGGTATTACAGTGGTCAACGTTCTGAATATAGATACGACCGGTAGACGCACGTTCCTGCATCATCAGCGAGAACAGCTCAACGGCTTTCACACGCTGCTTGCGGATGCTGTCGTCTTTCTCATATTTGGTATACAGGCGTTCAAACTCTTCCTGATCGGCGAAGAACGCGTCGTACAGCCCCGGTACGTCGGACGGGCTGAACAGGGTGATATCTTCACCTTTCAGCAGGCGGGTATACATCAGTTTGTTGATTTGTACCCCGTAGTCCATATGACGCACGCGGTTGCCTTCAACCCCACGGTTGTTTTTCAACACCAGCAGGCTTTCCACTTCCAGATGCCACATCGGGTAGAACAGCGTTGCCGCACCGCCGCGCACACCGCCCTGAGAGCAGGATTTCACCGCTGTCTGGAAATGTTTGTAGAACGGGATACAGCCGGTATGGAACGCTTCGCCACCGCGAATCGGGCTGCCCAGCGCACGAATACGTCCGGCGTTGATGCCGATCCCGGCACGCTGGGAAACATATTTCACAATCGCGCTGGAGGTGGCGTTGATGGAATCCAGGCTGTCACCGCACTCGATCAGTACGCAGGAGCTGAACTGACGAGTCGGGGTACGCACGCCGGACATGATTGGCGTCGGCAGCGAAATTTTAAATGTGGAAACCGCGTCATAAAAACGCTTCACGTATTGCAGGCGCGTTTCACGCGGGTAGTTCGAGAACAGGCACGCGGCAACAAGAATATAAAGGAACTGGGCGCTTTCGTAGATTTCGCCGGTCACGCGGTTCTGTACTAGATATTTGCCTTCCAGCTGCTTAACGGCAGCATAAGAGAAGGTCATATCACGGTCGTGATCGATAAACGTGTCCATCTGCTTGAACTCTTCTTCCGTGTAGTCTTCCAGCAGATGATTATCGTATTTGCCCATCTCGACCATTTTCACCACGTGGTCGTACAGCGCAGGCGGCTCAAACTGGCCGTAGGCTTTTTTACGCAGGTGGAAGATCGCCAGGCGCGCGGCGAGATACTGATAATCCGGCGCATCACGGGAGATCAGGTCTGCGGCAGCCTTGATAATAGTTTCGTGGATGTCAGAGGTCTTGATACCGTCATAAAACTGAATGTGGGAGCGCAGCTCGACCTGGGAAATCGAAACGTTATGCAGTCCTTCTGCCGCCCAATCCAGAACGCGATGGATTTTGTCGAGATTGATGCGCTCTGTGCTACCGTCGCGCTTTGTCACCAGCAGATTCTGATTCATGTATGTCGTACCTGTTTTTGGAATTCTTTCCGCAATAGTTTCATGCAGACTACCTGTAGTAAGGGAAGCTGCTTAGAACACTATATATAGGGGGTATGTTTGGGATTCACTGCAAGATAGTGTGAAAATGACCCTCTTGCAAGTGCATAACTTTGTGGATAACTCAGGAAGGAAAAAGTGGCTTTCGCGCACCTTAGGTCAGACAAGGTGTCCGGGAAAGTCAATGGGAAGAGAAAAATTTGTTAAAAATAACTGTTCGGCGATTTCTTGAACGGCAGAATAGGTTGGATAAATTGATATAGATGGTTTATTAATCTTTTTGCTAATGATTGCAAAAATTGATCTAAGCACGAGTCATCACATAATCTGATGTATCAGTTGTGGTCAATATATAAGCGAATGTAAGCGATTGTTGATGTCGAAATGGTTGTTTTCTATTCGGTTATTGTTAAATGCGAAGCCATTTTGTTAATTTACCTTATATTATAAGAAAATTATTCATTACTTTAATTTAGTTTAAATATAACTGGTATCCCTTAAGGTTATTAACTTGAATTATGACGCACTGATATTATTCATCAAATAATAACAAAATAGCCATTGCATCGGGTTGGACAATTTACAAAAGAAAGATAACCCATATTGTATAATGCGTTTAAATATGCCGTCTTATATAAAATGATGGTCAGATTAATATGCGGATTATCTTTCTACGCAAGGAGTATTTATCTCTACTCCCGTCAATGATTGCATCTCTTTTCTCTGCTAACGGTGTCGCGGCGGCCATTGATTTATGCCAGGGATATGATATCAAAGCGAGTTGTCACGCCAGCAGGCAAAGCCTTTCAGGCATTACGCATGGATTTGCCCCTATATTTCCAGACATCTGTTATCACTTAACCCATTACAAGCCCGCTGCCGCAGATATTCCCGTGG
>NZ_JBDYCV010000041.1:0-34960 GCF_040495915.1 Shigella sp. FJ200513
GTAAAGGAGAGGCCCTGGAAATACCCCACAGCCCCGAAAAAGAGCCAGTCAGTTGCTTAACTGACTGGCATTACTCCCCCGGTGACGTTTTTTATCGCCCACGCACTACCAGCGCCTGGTCCAGCTCGCGATACGCTTCAACCAGTTTCTCCAGTGAAACGCGACTTAAACCGCTGGGATTTGGCAGCACCCAAATCTGCGTCGAACCAATGGTGAGCGTTTGTTTCCCCCACTGTGCACCGCGCTAGCTGAATCCCTGTTCATATGCTTGTTTGCCCAGAATAGCCAACGCCTGCGGCTGATAATCTTCAATTTTTTCAATCAGCTTACGCCCACCTGCGTGCAGCTCCTGCTTTGAAACTTCATTGGCTTGCACCGTTGGACGGTCTACCAGTTTGGTGATGCCACAACGATAATCCAGCAGATGCTGTGCCTCCTGCGGCTTCAACTGACGGTCGGTAAACCCGGCCTGATATATCACCTTCCAGAAGCGATTTGCCGGATGAGCAAAGGGAAAACCAGTCCCGGCGGATGAAAGCCCAGGGTTGATACCGCAAAACACGACCCGTAACCCTGGAGCCAAAATATCCTCAACCATATTTACTCCTTTCTAACATCACCAGGAAAAGTATAACGGATTGAAAATACATTGTTTATAAAAACAGCAGGCGCGCGGTAATGGCTGGATTGCGGCACGGAGTTACTTTATAATCCGCTACCATGGCCCCTTAGCTCAGTGGTTAGAGCAGGCGACTCATAATCGCTTGGTCGCTGGTTCAAGTCCAGCAGGGGCCACCAGATATAGCAAAGGCTGACGAGAAATCGTCAGCCTTTTTCTTTTTATATATCAGTTACTTTGCGTGCCAGTAAGCCGCTGCACGTACCCGCTGTGGGTCATACTGTTCCGCTTCAAAGCGGCGGCTTAAATTCTTAACGACTTTACCTTCGCCGGTTATCCAGATGAAGTAATCATCGGCAGGGATTTGCATCTGCGCCAGACGCGCATCTACCGCCTGCTCATCATGTGCCAGCCATTCGATATTAAAACCATCAAGGTGCGCGAGATAATCCTGACAGGCGTTATCCCGCACGCTAACCAGCGCACTAACTTGCGGTTTAACGGCAAGTTTGCTCAACGTTTCCAGGCGGCGGCGCAGTGCGGGCATTCCGGATTCATCGCAGACATACAGCTGATACGCGTAATCTTCCGGCACCACCAGCGAACCGCGCGGACCTGCCACCGTAAGTTTATCGCCCAGCCGCTGGCGACCCCACCGTCGTGAATAAAGAAATCGATCGCCAGTTCATGGCGTAGTTCGTCATACAGTGGCGTATAGTCACGCGACGGTGGGCGTGGTCCTTCCGGCCAGACGATGCTCTCTTCCGTTACCGTTGGCGGCACAAAGTGAGCGTCAGGTTGAGGAAAGAAGAGTTTGCTGTGATCGTCAAAGCCGCGCGATGTAAAACCGTCCAACGCCTCGCCGCCAAGGACAATGCGCTGAAAACCGGCGCTGATGCGCTCAACGCGTAGCACAGTCAGTTCACGGAAGCGCAGATCATTGCGAACGCGCTGCGGGTAGCGGGGGGTGTTATTCATTGTTATCGCCTTCGTGATGGTAATCAGATATATCTAAATAAAATTCGCAAATGATAATGATTGTTAATCATGATAAATGCAAGCGATTTGTAGAACTGATATGTCTGAAGTATGTGAAGGCATTCAGTGCCATAGCAATGCTGCCGGATGCGGCGTGAACGTCTTATCCGGCCTAGATGTGAGGTGCTTCCACGTTTAAAAATCATTTTTGTACTTGCAGTAATGCTCACATCAGATATAAATTAGATATATCTAATCAAGCAAAAGGAGGCTGATATGAGCCATCATCACGAAGGGTGTTGTAAACATGAAGGCCAGCCACGCCATGAGGGCTGCTGCAAAGGTGAGAAGTCAGAACACGAGCACTGCGGACACGGTCACCAGCATGAACACGGTCAATGTTGCGGTGGTCGCCACGGTCGCGGCGGCGGTCGTCGGCAACGTTTCTTTGGTCACGGTGAATTGCGTCTGGTGATTCTGGATATTCTCTCGCGCGATGACAGCCACGGTTACGAATTGATTAAAGCGATTGAGAATCTAACCCAGGGGAATTACACCCCAAGCCCGGGCGTCATCTACCCGACGCTGGATTTTCTGCAGGAGCAGTCGCTGATTACCATCCGCGAAGAGGAAGGTGGTAAGAAGCAGATTGCGCTGACCGAACAAGGCGCGCAGTGGCTGGAAGAAAACCGCGAACAAGTGGAGATGATTGAAGAACGCATCAAAGCGCGTTGCGTTGGCGCGGCGCTGCGCCAGAACCCGCAAATGAAGCGGGCGCTGGATAATTTTAAAGCGGTGCTGGATTTACGCGTCAACCAGAGCGATATCAGTGATGCACAAATAAAAAAGATCATTGCGGTGATCGACCGCGCCGCTTTTGATATTACGCAACTGGATTAATCGCCGCATCCGCCAGTGGCGCGGTGCAATTGCCGGATGCGACGCTTGACGCGCCTTATCCGGCCTACACCCGCTACACACCCCGCAGGCCTGATAAGATGCGCCAGCATCGCATCAGGCATTGTGCTCCAACCGCCGGATCCGGCATACCGATTAATGCAGCACCGTCACCGCGTCTTCCAGTCGGCTGGCGCGGTGTTTCACCATCGCCGACACCTGCGCACTCTCTTCCACCAGCTCGGCATTTTTCTGGGTGATCAGGTTAAGCTCATCCACTGCACGGGTCAGGCTGGAAAGCCCATCGGCCTGTTCCAGCGTTGAATGGCTAATCTGGGCGATCAACTGGGTGACGTTTTTCACCTGTGCCACAATATCTTCCATCGTCCGTCCGGCGGCGTGTACCTGCTGCGAACCGGATTGCACCTTATCAGCACTGGCATCAATCAGCTTGCGAATATCGTTGGCAGCATTAGCGCTGCGGCTGGCTAAATGACGCACTTCCCCTGCCACCACTGCAAAACCTTTGCCCTGTTCGCCGGCACGCGCCGCTTCCACCGCCGCATTCAGGGCCAGAATATTGGTCTGAAACGCAATATCGTTAATCAGCGAAGTAATGGTGCCAATGCGCTAGGTACTGTCGGCGATATCGTCCATTGTCTTGATCACCGTGGTCATCGCCTCCCCACCCTGCACTGCCGCATTACTGGCGGTGATAGAAAGTTTATCGGCAGCCGACGCCGTGGCAGAGTTCTGTTTCACCGACGCCGCCATTTGGTTCATGGTCGCCACCGTTTGCTGAACGTTATCAACTGTCTGCTGGGTATGTTCGTTCAGTTCATCGGTGCCTTTCGCCAGCGTCTCACTGCCATTTCTGACACTGGACACCTGGCTTGAGACATCGTTAATTAGCCAACGGCACATCAGGCCAAGCTGCCCTACCGCGCGTAATGTCAGCCCCAGCTCATCGCTGCGATTCAGGTGCTCAACACTATTACGCTCTCCGGTCGCCACCTTCAGTGCCTGACGGGCGACATTTTCTATCGGGCGCACAATCTGCCATTCAAAACAAGCGCTTGCCAACAATACCACTAACACACAGAGGAAATACGTCACCACCGGGGCAGCAACAAACCAAAGCATGGCCGCCAGCAAGATAAACATCAGGGTCATCACTCCACGCGTCCGCCAGCGAAGCGGTAATGAAGGCAGTTTACCCAGCCAGCCTTTACGCACCACCAGGCCTTTATGAATACGCTTACTGGTACGTCCGGAGTTCAACGCTTTGTACAGCGGCTCCACCGCCGCAATCTCTTCATCCGTCGCCCGGGTACGAATCGACATATAGCCACTGATTTTTCCCTCGCGCACCATCGGTACCGCATTGGCCCGCACCCAATAATGGTCGCCATTTTTGCGGCGATTTTTCACGATGCCGCTCCAGGGCTCCCCTTTTTTCAGGGTGAACCACATATCCGCAAACGCCGCTTTTGGCATATCCGGGTGACGCACCATGTTGTGCGGCTGCCCTTGTAACTCTTGCAAGGTAAAGCCGCTCACCTGCACAAAAGTGTCATTAGCATGAGTGATATAGCTTTGCAGATCGGTAGTGGACATCAGAGTGGTATCGTCCGCCAGCGGGGTATTTTGCTGGGTGACATACGGATGAGAAGACATGTTCGCGTCCTGTGCAGGTTATATGGTTGTTAACTTCTTGTCAGAGTTTATGTCGGCCCCGCTGCGGTTATCTTTAACCGATTAATTTGATTTAGATCGCAATTTGCGATTAAAGCACAAATCTAATTCTTTGATTTAAAATACTTTCACTCTGTTACTATACGAAAACGTTAATTATCTTGCCCAAAAATCAGGCAATTATTGCCCTGAAAACGTGCATTTGCGCAGCAATCATCAAATCCATACCCGACAAAAACCGTGCAAAATAACAACAAATGTTAACGGATAGCATTAAATATTGCACAAATGATAACCGCATTTGTGTTTATCCCGATTTTCGCGATCGCAGCCGGAGTGGCGCAATCCCTGCAATACTTAAATCGGTATCATGTGATACGCGAGCCTCCGGAGCATATTTTGAACAGGTTACCTTCGAGCGCATCGGCTTTAGCGTGCAGCGCCCACGCCCTGAATCTCATTGAGAAGCGAACGCTGGATCATGAGGAGATGAAAGCACTTAACCGAGAGGTGATTGAATACTTCAAAGAGCATGTCAATCCGGGGTTTTTAGAGTATCGCAAATCTGTTACCGCCGGCGGGGATTACGGAGCCGTAGAGTGGCAAGCGGGAGGTTTAAATACGCTTGTCGACACCCAGGGACAGGAGTTTATCGACTGCCTGGGAGGTTTTGGAATTTTCAACGTGGGGCACCGTAATCCAGTTGTGGTTTCCGCCGTACAGAATCAACTTGCGAAACAACCACTGCACAGCCAGGAGCTACTCGATCCGTTACGGGCTATGCTGGCGAAAACCCTTGCTGCGCTAACGCCCGGTAAACTGAAATACAGCTTCTTCTGTAATAGCGGCACCGAGTCCGTTGAAGCGGCGCTGAAGCTGGCGAAGGCTTATCAGTCGCCGCGCGGCAAATTTACTTTTATTGCCACCAGCGGCGTGTTCCACGGTAAATCACTTGGCGCGCTGTCGGCCACGGCGAAATCGACCTTCCGCAAACCGTTTATGCCACTGCTGCCAGGGTTCCGTCATGTGCCGTTTGGCAATATCGAAGCCATGCGCACGGCTCTTAATGAGTGCAAAAAAACCGGTGATGATGTGGCTGCGGTGATCCTCGAACCGATTCAGGGCGAAGGTGGCGTAATTCTGCCGCCGCCGGGCTATCTCACCGCCGTGCGTAAGCTGTGCGATGAGTTCGGCGCACTGATGATCCTCGATGAAGTACAAACGGGCATGGGGCGCACGGGCAAGATGTTTGCCTGTGAACATGAGAACGTTCAGCCGGACATTCTGTGTCTGGCAAAAGCCCTCGGCGGCGGCGTGATGCCGATTGGCGCGACCATCGCCACTGAAGAGGTGTTTTCAGTTCTGTTCGACAACCCATTCCTGCATACCACCACCTTTGGCGGCAACCCGCTGGCCTGTGCGGCGGCGCTGGCGACCATCAATGTGTTGCTGGAGCAGAACTTACCGGCTCAGGCTGAGCAAAAAGGCGATATGTTGCTGGACGGTTTCCGTCAACTGGCGCGGGAATATCCCGATCTGGTACAGGAAGCGCGTGGTAAAGGGATGTTGATGGCGATTGAGTTTGTTGATAACGAAATCGGCTATAACTTTGCCAGCGAGATGTTCCGCCAGCGCGTACTGGTGGCCGGAACGCTCAATAACGCCAAAACGATCCGCATTGAACCGCCACTGACACTGACCATTGAACAGTGTGAACTGGTGATCAAAGCGGCGCGTAAGGCGCTGGCGGCCATGCGAGTAAGTGTCGAAGAAGCGTAATATCAAATCGGATGGCGATACGACGTCGCCATCCGATCTTTTTATACGACGCGTACGCCCGCAGGCATCATCCGCTCCGGCGTTAACAACACGCTTTCACTGCCGTCATCGGTTTCCGCACACAACAGCATGCATTCCGACGTTTCACCACGCATTTTCGCTTTTTGCAGATTGCATAAGACCACCACCGTTTTCCCCATCAGCTCCTCTTCGCTGTAGTACGGCACCAGGCTGGTCACGGTTTGCAGTGTTTTTTCCCCACATCAACCTGTACGATGTACAGCTTGTCGGCGTTTTCATGGCGTTTCACTTCCACAATCTTTCCGACGCGCATTTCCAGACGTGCAAAATCAGCGTAAGCCACGGTTTCCATTGCTTCCTCCCTTCGAGTAAAATTTTACTAAACTATAGAAAAGTTTTTCTCAATCCTGTAGGCTAAAAATGGAGAATGCAGGCGTGATCACATTCCTAAGCCGCTGTGTTACCGTTACAGCGTCAAAGAAACGCGCTTTATTTACTGAAAACAGGTGACCCGATAAGCACTTCCTCTACAATGGGGGCGCACATCAGGGAAAGTAAAAAAGGTAAACATGGCAACATTAAAAGACATCGCAATCGAAGCTGGCGTATCCCTGGCGACAGTATCCAGGGTCTTAAATGACGATCCGACATTGAATGTGAAAGAAGAGACGAAACATCGCATTCTCGAGATCGCCGAAAAGCTGGAGTACAAGACCAGTAGCGCCCGTAAACTACAGACAGGCGCAGTCAACCAACACCATATTCTGGCTATCTACAGCTACCAGCAGGAGCTGGAGATCAACGATCCTTACTATCTGGCGATCCGCCACGGCATTGAAACTCAGTGCGAAAAGCTGGCGATCGAACTGACCAACTGTTATGAACACAACGGATTACCAGACATTAAAAACGTCACCGGTATTTTAATTGTCGGCAAACCCACGCCCGCCCTGCGCGCCGCTGCCAGCGCGTTGACCGACAATATCTGTTTTATCGACTTTCACGAACCCGGCAGCGGTTACGATGCGGTGGATATCGATCTGGCACGCATCAGTAAAGAAATCATCGACTTCTATATCAACCAGGGCGTTAATCGTATTGGTTTTATTGGCGGTGAAGATGAGCCTGGCAAGGCGGATATTCGTGAGGTCGCCTTTGCGGAATATGGCCGACTGAAACAAGTGGTACGCGAAGAGGATATCTGGCGCGGCGGTTTTTCCAGTTCGTCGGGTTATGAACTGGCAAAACAAATGCTGGCGCGGGAAGACTATCCGAAGGCACTGTTTGTTGCTTCCGATTCCATTGCTATCGGCGTACTGCGGGCAATTCATGAACGTGGCCTGAACATCCCACAAGATATTTCGCTTATCAGCGTTAACGATATCCCCACCGCGCGATTTACCTTTCCGCCGCTCTCCACCGTGCGCATCCATTCCGAGATGATGGGAAGTCAGGGCGTTAACCTGGTGTATGAAAAAGCCCGCGATGGTCGCGCGCTGCCGCTGCTAGTCTTCGTTCCCAGCAAATTAAAACTGCGCGGCACGACCCGTTAAATCCCCTTACACACTGTTCGGCAATCATTTTTGCCGGACAGTGCTGCCGTTTATTTTCGTGATCCAGTTAAAGTAAATGCATTTACCTGCTGCTTTTTAGTAAAAATTTTACTAAACCCCCAGCAATTACACAAACTACCATCACCATGAATGGTTCCGATTTCTCTCTACCGGGAGGCCCTATGAATCGCTGGGAAAACATTCAGCTCACCCACGAAAACCGACTTGCGCCGCGTGCGTACTTTTTTTCATATGATTCTGTTGCGCAAGCGCGTACCTTTGCCCGCGAAACCAGCAGCCTGTTTCTGCCCTTAAGCAGTCAGTGGAATTTCCACTTTTTTGACCATCCGCTGCAAGTACCAGAAGCCTTCACCTCTGAGTTAATGGCTGACTGGGGGCATATTACCGTCCCCGCCATGTGGCAAATGGAAGGTCACGGCAAACTGCAATATACCGACGAAGGTTTTCCGTTCCCCATCGATGTGCCGTTTGTCCCCAGCGATAACCCAACCGGTGCCTATCAACGTATTTTCACCCTCAGCGACGGCTGGCAGGGTAAACAGACGCTGATTAAATTTGACGGCGTCGAAACCTATTTTGAAGTCTACGTTAACGGTCAGTATGTGGGTTTCAGCAAGGGCAGTCGCCTGACCGCAGAGTTTGACATCAGCGCGATGGTTAAAACCGGCGACAACCTGTTGTGTGTGCGCGTGATGCAGTGGGCGGACTCTACCTACGTGGAAGACCAGGATATGTGGTGGTCGGCGGGGATCTTCCGCGATGTTTATCTGGTCGGAAAACACCTAACGCATATTAACGATTTCACTGTGCGTACCGACTTTGACGAAGCCTATTGCGATGCCACGCTTTCCTGCGAAGTGGTGCTGGAAAATCTCGCCGCCTCCCCTGTCGTCACGACGCTGGAATATACCCTGTTTGATGGCGAACGCGTGGTGCACAGCAGCGCCATTGATCATTTGGCAATTGAAAAACTGACCAGCGCCAGCTTTGCTTTTACTGTCGAACAGCCGCAGCAATGGTCAGCAGAATCCCCTTATCTTTACCATCTGGTCATGACGCTGAAAGACGCCAACGGCAACGTTCTGGAAGTGGTGCCACAACGCGTTGGCTTCCGTGATATCAAAGTGCGCGACGGTCTGTTCTGGATCAATAACCGTTATGTGATGCTGCACGGCGTCAACCGTCACGACAACGATCATCGCAAAGGCCGCGCCGTTGGAATGGATCGCGTCGAGAAAGATCTCCAGTTGATGAAGCAGCACAATATCAACTCCGTGCGTACCGCTCACTACCCGAACGATCCGCGTTTTTACGAACTGTGTGATATCTACGGCCTGTTTGTGATGGCGGAAACCGACGTCGAATCGCACGGCTTTGCTAATGTCGGCGATATCAGCCGTATTACCGACGATCCGCAGTGGGAAAAAGTCTACGTCGAGCGCATTGTTCGCCATATCCACGCACAGAAAAACCATCCGTCGATCATCATCTGGTCGCTGGGCAATGAATCCGGCTATGGCTGTAACATCCGCGCGATGTACCATGCGGCGAAAGCGCTGGATGACACGCGACTGGTTCATTACGAAGAAGATCGCGATGCTGAAGTGGTCGATATTATTTCCACCATGTACACCCGCGTGCCGCTGATGAATGAGTTTGGTGAATACCCGCATCCGAAGCCGCGCATCATCTGTGAATATGCTCATGCGATGGGGAACGGACCGGGCGGGCTGACGGAGTACCAGAACGTCTTCTATAAGCACGATTGCATTCAGGGTCATTATGTCTGGGAGTGGTGCGACCACGGGATCCAGGCACAGGACGACCACGGCAATGTCTGGTATAAATTCGGCGGCGACTACGGCGACTATCCCAACAACTATAACTTCTGTCTTGATGGTTTGATCTATTCCGATCAGACGCCGGGATCGGGCCTGAAAGAGTACAAACAGGTTATCGCGCCGGTAAAAATCCACGCGCTGACTCGCGGCGAGTTGAAAGTCGAAAATAAACTGTGGTTTACCACGCTTGATGACTACACCCTGCACGCAGAGGTGCGCGCCGAAGGTGAAACGCTCGCGACGCAGCAGATTAAACTGCGCGACGTTGCGCCGAACAGCGAAGCCCCCTTGCAGATCACGCTGCCGCAGCTGGACGCCCGCGAAGCGTTCCTCAACATTACGGTGACCAAAGATTCCCGCACCCGCTACAGCGAAGCCGGGCATTCTATCGCCACTTATCAGTTCCCGCTGAAGGAAAACACCGCGCAGCCAGTGCCTTTCGCACCAAATAATGCGCGTCCGCTGACGCTGGAAGACGATCGTTTGAGCTGCACCGTTCGCGGCTACAACTTCGCGATCACCTTCTCAAAAATGAGTGGCAAACCGACATCCTGGCAGGTAAATGGCGAGTCGCTGCTGACCCGCGAGCCAAAGATCAACTTCTTCAAGCCGATGATCGACAACCACAAGCAGGAGTACGAAGGGTTGTGGCAGCCGAATCATTTGCAGATCATGCAGGAACATCTGCGCGACTTTGCCGTAGAACAGAGCGATGGTGAAGTGTTGATCATCAGCCGCACAGTTATTGCACCGCCGGTGTTTGACTTCGGGATGCGCTGTACCTACATCTGGCGCATCGCTGCCGATGGCCAGGTTAACGTGGCGCTTTCCGGCGAGCGTTACGGCGACTATCCGCACATCATTCCGTGCATCGGTTTCACCATGGGGATTAACGGCGAATACGATCAGGTGGCGTATTACGGTCGTGGACCGGGCGAAAACTACGCCGACAGCCAGCAGGCTAACATCATCGATATCTGGCGCAGCACCGTCGATGCCATGTTCGAGAACTATCCCTTCCCGCAGAACAACGGCAACCGTCAGCATGTCCGCTGGACGGCACTGACTAACCGCCACGGCAACGGTCTGCTGGTGGTTCCGCAGCGCCCAATTAACTTCAGCGCCTGGCACTATACCCAGGAAAACATCCACGCTGCCCAGCACTGTAACGAGCTGCAGCGCAGTGATGACATCACCCTGAACCTCGACCACCAGCTACTTGGCCTCGGCTCCAACTCCTGGGGCAGCGAGGTGCTGGACTCCTGGCGCGTCTGGTTCCGTGACTTCAGCTACGGCTTTACGTTGCTGCCGGTTTCTGGCGGAGAAGCTACCGCGCAAAGCCTGGCGTCGTATGAGTTCGGCGCAGGGTTCTTTTCCACGAATTTGCACAGCGAGAATAAGCAATGAGGATCATCGATAACTTAGAACAGTTCCGCCAGATTTACGCCTCTGGCAAGAAGTGGCAACGCTGCGTTGAAGCGATTGAAAATATCGACAACATTCAGCCTGGCGTCGCCCACTCCATCGGTGATTCATTGACCTACCGTGTGGAAAATGACTCCGCGACCGATGCGCTATTTACCGGGCATCGACGCTATTTTGAAGTGCATTACTACCTGCAAGGGCAGCAAAAAATTGAATATGCGCCGAAAGAGACATTACAGGTAGTGGAATATTATCGTGATGAAACTGACCGTGAATATTTAAAAGGCTGCGGAGAAACCGTAGAGGTCCACGAAGGGCAAATCGTTATTTGCGATATCCATGAAGCGTATCGGTTTATCTGCAATAACGCGGTCAAAAAAGTGGTTCTCAAAGTCACCATCGAAGATGGTTATTTCCATAACAAATAACAACTACGGCGGCAAAAGGAGTTTGCCGCCACCGCTACCCTACACATTTTCGGAGATGTGTTATGTCTGATACCAAACGTAATACAATCGGCAAATTCGGCTTGCTCTCGCTGACTTTTGCCGCCGTTTACAGCTTTAACAACGTTATCAATAATAATATTGAGCTTGGACTGGCCTCGGCACCGATGTTTTTCCTCGCGACGATTTTTTATTTTATTCCCTTCTGTCTGATCATCGCAGAATTTGTTTCGTTAAATAAAAACTCAGAAGCCGGTGTCTACGCGTGGGTAAAAAGTTCGCTGGGCGGACGTTGGGCATTTATTACTGCCTACACTTACTGGTTCGTAAATCTGTTCTTTTTCACCTCGCTGTTGCCGCGCGTTATTGCTTATGCTTCGTATGCCTTCCTCGGCTACGAATATATTATGACGCCGGTTGCCACCACCGTTATCAGTATGGTGCTGTTCGCCTTCTCCACCTGGGTTTCCACCAACGGGGCGAAAATGCTGGGGCCAATTACCTCCGTCACTTCAACGCTGATGCTGCTGTTAACGCTCTCCTACATTTTACTGGCAGGTACGGCACTGGTTGGCGGCGTACAGCCTGCCGATCCGATCACCGTTGACGCGATGATCCCGAACTTCAACTGGGCGTTCCTCGGCGTTACCACCTGGATCTTTATGGCCGCAGGTGGCGCGGAGTCCGTCGCGGTGTACGTTAACGACGTCAAAGGCGGTTCGAAATCGTTCGTTAAAGTGATCATCCTCGCCGGGATTTTTATCGGCGTACTGTATTCCGTCTCCTCGGTGCTGATTAACGTCTTCGTCAGCAGCAAAGAGTTGAAATTTACCGGCGGATCGGTGCAGGTATTCCACGGCATGGCGGCGTATTTTGGTCTGCCGGAAGCGTTGATGAATCGCTTTGTCGGTCTGGTGTCCTTTACCGCAATGTTCGGTTCCCTGCTGATGTGGACCGCAACGCCGGTGAAAATTTTCTTCTCCGAAATCCCGGAAGGCATCTTTGGTAAGAAAACCGTCGAACTTAACGAAAACGGCGTTCCGGCGCGCGCAGCATGGATCCAGTTTCTGATCGTCATCCCGCTGATGATTATCCCGATGCTCGGTTCCAATACCGTGCAGGATCTGATGAATACCATTATTAATATGACCGCCGCAGCGTCCATGCTTCCGCCGTTATTCATCATGCTGGCTTACCTGAATTTACGCGCCAAATTAGATCACCTGCCACGCGATTTCCGTATGGGCTCCCGCCGCACCGGTATTATCGTTGTTTCAATGCTGATTGCGATATTTGCCGTAGGGTTTGTCGCTTCGACATTCCCGACTGGCGCGAATATTCTGACCATCATTTTTTATAACGTCGGCGGTATTGTTATCTTCCTCGGCTTTGCGTGGTGGAAATACAGCAAATATATAAAGGGATTAACGGCTGAAGAGCGCCATATTGAAGCGACGCCAGCCAGCAATGTTGATTAAGCAGACTAATAAAAAATGAGCAGGCATTTTCCCTCTTCCTGGATGAGGAGAGGGAAAATAGTTTCTGCCTTTATATTTTTATAATTACAACGATAAAAGGCTGTACTTTTTCTTTAGCTCATGGATTAACACAATGAAATTAATCACTGCACCATGCAGAGCATTACTTGCTCTGCCGTTTTGCTACGCCTTTTCTGCGGCAGGAGAAGAAGCACGTCCGGCAGAACATGACGACACAAAAACACCCGCAATTACCTCGACATCTTCTCCTTCATTTCGTTTTTACGGCGAATTAGGGCTTGGTGGATATATGGATTTAGAGGGTGAGAATAAACATAAATACAGCGACGGCACCTATATTGAAGGTGGCCTGGAGATGAAGTACGGCTCCTGGTTCGGCCTGATTTACGGCGAAGGCTGGACCGTGCAGGCCGACCACGACGGTAATGCCTAGGTGCCTGACCATAGCTGGGGTGGTTTCGAAGGTGGGATTAACCGTTTCTATGGCGGTTATCGTACCAATGATGGCACCGAAATCATGCTCAGTCTGCGTCAGGATTCCTCGCTGGATGACCTGCAATGGTGGGGCGACTTCACACCCGATTTGGGCTACGTCATTCCCAATACCCGCGACATTATGACCGCGCTGAAGGTACAGAACTTAAGCGGCAACTTTCGTTATAGCGTCACCGCCACACCTGCCGGACATCATGACGAAAGCAAAGCCTGGCTACATTTTGGCAAGTACGATCGCTACGACGACAAATACACCTATCCGGCAATGGATGAACGGTTACATCCAGTATGACCTTGCCGAAGGCATCACCTGGATGAATGGTCTGGAAATTACCGACGGCACAGGACAACTCTATCTCACGGGCCTGTTTACCCCTAACTTTGCCGCTCGCGCCTGGCACCATACCGGACGTGCCGACGGGCTGGACGTACCGGGAAGTGAAAGCGGGATGATGGTGAGCGCCATGTATGAAGCGTTAAAAGGCGTTTATCTCTCCACCGCTTACACCTACGCCAAACATCGCCCTGACCACGCTGACGATGAAACCACCTCTTTCATGCAGTTTGGTATCTGGTACGAATATGGCGGCGGACGTTTCGCCACGGCTTTTGATAGCCGCTTCTACATGAAAAATGCCTCTAACGATCCCAGCGACCAAATCTTCCTGATGCAATATTTCTACTGGTAATAAGGACTGTAATCTCATGAAAATCAAAACTATTTTAACGCCAGTAACCTGCGCTCTGCTGATAAGTTTTTCCGCTCATGCCGCTAACGCCGACAATTATAAAAACGTGATTAACCGTACTGGTGCGCCGCAGTACATGAAGGATTACGATTACGACGATCACCAGCGTTTTAATCCGTTTTTCGATCTCGGAGCCTGGCATGGTCATCTGTTGCCAGACGGCCCGAACACCATGGGCGGCTTTCCGGGCGTTGCGCTGCTGACGGAAGAATACATCAACTTTATGGCCAGCAATTTCGACCGCCTGACTGTCTGGCAAGACGGCAAGAAAGTCAACTTCACGCTGGAGGCATACAGTATTCCCGGCGCGCTGGTGCAAAAACTGACAGCAAAAGATGTGCAGGTCGAAATGACTCTGCGCTTCGCCACGCCGCGCACGTCACTACTGGAAACTAAAATCATCAGCAATAAACCGCTGGATCTGGTGTGGGATGGCGAACTGCTGGAAAAACTGGAAGCGAAAGAAGGGAAACCGCTTTCCGATAAAACCATTGCTGGCGAATACCCTGACTATCAGCGCAAAATCAGCGCCACCCGTGATGGCCTGAAAGTCACCTTTGGCAAAGTGCGCGCCACCTGGGATCTGCTGACCTCCGGCGAATCGGAATATCAGGTGCATAAATCCCTGCCGGTGCAGACTGAAATCAACGGTAATCGCTTTACCAGTAAGGCGCATATCAACGGTTCGACCACGCTCTACACCACCTATTCCCATCTGCTGACCGCTCAGGAAGTTAGCAAAGAGCAAATGCAGATCCGCGATATTCTGGCGCGTCCGGCGTTTTATCTCACCGCCTCGCAGCAACGCTGGGAAGAATACCTGAAGAAAGGGTTAACCAATCCGGATGCGACGCCGGAACAGACGCGCGTCGCGGTGAAAGCGATCGAAACGCTCAACGGTAACTGGCGCTCACCGGGCGGTGCGGTGAATTATAACACCGTCACGCCGTCGGTGACCGGACGCTGGTTCTCCGGCAATCAGACCTGGCCGTGGGATACCTGGAAGCAGGCGTTTGCGATGGCGCATTTCAATCCGGATATCGCCAAAGAGAATATCCGCGCGGTCTTCTCCTGGCAGATCCAGCCTGGCGACAGCGTGCGTCCGCAGGATGTGGGCTTTGTCCCCGACCTGATAGCGTGGAACCTTAGCCCCGAGCGTGGTGGCGATGGCGGCAACTGGAACGAACGTAATACCAAACCCAGCCTTGCCGCCTGGTCGGTGATGGAAGTATACAACGTCACCCAGGATAAAGCCTGGTTGGCAGAGATGTACCCGAAACTGGTGGCCTATCACGACTGGTGGTTACGTAACCGCGATCATAACGGCAACGGGGTGCCGGAATATGGCGCGACCCGCGACAAAGCCCACAACACCGAGAGCGGCGAGATGCTGTTTACGGTGAAAAAAGGCGATAAAGAAGAGACGCAGTCTGGGCTGAACAACTACGCCCGCGTGGTGGAGAAAGGCCAGTACGACAGTCTGGAAATTCCGGCACAGGTCGCTGCGTCGTGGGAATCGGGGCGTGATGATGCCGCCGTCTTTGGTTTTATCGACAAAGAACAGTTGGATAAATATGTCGCTAATGGCGGCAAACGTAGCGACTGGACGGTGAAATTCGCCGAAAACCGCAGTCAGGACGGAACGTTGCTGGGCTACTCGCTATTGCAGGAGTCGGTGGATCAGGCCAGCTATATGTACAGCGATAACCATTATCTGGCGGAGATGGCAACCATCCTCGGTAAGCCAGAAGAGGCCAAACGCTATCGCCAGTTGGCACAGCAGCTCGCGGACTACATCAACACCTGTATGTTCGACCCGACTACCCAGTTCTACTATGACGTACGTATTGAAGATAAACCACTGGCGAACGGCTGCGCGGGCAAACCGATTGTTGAGCGCGGTAAAGGGCCGGAAGGCTGGTCGCCGCTGTTTAACGGTGCGGCAACGCAGGCCAATGCCGACGCGGTGGTGAAGGTGATGCTCGATCCTAAAGAGTTCAACACATTTGTTCCGCTGGGAACGGCGGCGTTAACCAATCCGGCTTTTGGCGCTGATATCTACTGGCGCGGGCGCGTATGGGTGGATCAGTTCTGGTTTGGTCTGAAAGGGATGGAGCGTTACGGTTATCGTGATGATGCCCTGAAGCTGGCGGATACGTTCTTCAGGCACGCCAAAGGATTAACCGCCGATGGCCCAATTCAGGAGAATTACAACCCGCTGACAGGCGCGCAGCAAGGCGCACCAAATTTCTCCTGGAGTGCCGCTCATTTGTATATGTTGTATAACGATTTTTTCCGTAAGCAGTAATTTGCAACGGCTGGCGGATGCGGCGTGAACGCCTTATCCGCCCTACATGTGCAATCCCCCAAGCCGGATAAAACACGGCAAGCGTCGCATCCGGCGTTACCACCGGGCGTATTCTTTTTGAATCCCATCACAAACCCCGCACTCCCCTTTTCCCTTTTCTCCATCGACGGCTAAATTAGAACTCATCCGACTACATAACAATTATTTTACATACTGGACAATTTTATGAGCTACCCGTCGCTGTTCGCCCCGCTGGATTTAGGTTTTACCACGTTAAAAAACCGCGTGTTGATGGGTTCAATGCACACCGGGCTGGAGGAATACCCGGACGGTGCTGAACGGCTGGCTGCGTTTTATGCCGAACGCGCCCGTCACGGCGTGGCGCTGATTGTCAGCGGCGGCATTGCACCAGATTTAACAGGCGTTGGCATGGAAGGTGGCGCAATGCTCAACGACGCCAGCCAGATCCCACACCATCGCACCATTACCGAAGCCGTACATCAGGAAGGCGGCAAAATCGCCCTGCAAATTTTGCATACCGGGCGCTACAGCTACCAACCGCATCTGGTCGCACCGTCCGCATTGCAGGCCCCCATCAACCGTTTCGTTCCTCACGAACTCACCCATGAAGAGATCCTGCAACTGATCGACGATTTCGCCCGCTGCGCGCAACTGGCGCGGGAGGCCGGATACGATGGCGTCGAAGTGATGGGCTCTGAAGGGTATTTGATCAACGAATTTCTGACGCTGCGCACCAATCAGCGTAGTGACCAGTGGGGCGGCGATTACCGCAACCGGATGCGATTTGCCGTAGAAGTAGTGCGTACGGTGCGCGAACGCGTCGGCAACGACTTCATTATTATTTACCGGTTGTCGATGCTCGACCTAGTCGAAGGCGGCGGCACTTTTGCCGAAACGGTAGAACTGGCGCAGGCCATTGAAGCGGCGGGCGCGACCATTATCAACACCGGAATAGGCTGGCACGAAGCGCGGATTCCGACCATCGCCACGCCCGTGCCGCGCGGCGCATTTAGCTGGGTCACGCGCAAACTGAAAGGCCACGTCTCGCTGCCGCTGGTAACCACCAACCGGATTAACGATCCGCAGGTTGCCGACGATATTCTCTCGCGCGGCGATGCCGATATAGTATCGATGGCGCGACCGTTTCTCGCGGATGCGGAACTGCTGTCAAAAGCGCAATCAGGGCGAGCCGATGAGATCAACACTTGTATTGGCTGCAACCAGGGCTGCCTCGATCAGATCTTCGTTGGCAAAGTCACCTCGTGCCTGGTGAATCCTCGCGCCTGCCACGAAACCAAAATGCCAATCCTTCCCGCCGTGCAGAAAAAAAATCTGGCGGTGGTCGGCGCTGGACCTGCTGGGCTGGCGTTTGCCATTAACGCGGCGGCGCGTGGGCATCAGGTAACATTGTTTGATGCGCACAGCGAGATCGGCGGGCAGTTTAATATCGCCAAACAGATCCCCGGCAAAGAGGAGTTTTACGAAACGCTGCGCTACTACCGCCGGATGATCGAAGTGACGGGCGTGACGCTGAAACTCAATCACACCGTGACGGCGGATCAGTTACAGGCGTTCGATGAAACGATCCTCGCCAGTGGGATCGTGCCGCGTGTTCCGCCTATCGACGGGATCGATCATCCGAAGGTATTGAGTTATCTCGATGTACTGCGCGACAAAGCGCCGGTAGGCAACAAGGTTGCCATCATCGGTTGTGGCGGGATTGGTTTTGATACGGCGATGTATTTAAGTCAGCCGGGCGAATCCACCAGCCAGAATATCGCCAGGTTCTGTAATGAGTGGGGGATCGACAGCAGCCTACAACAGGCTGGTGGCTTAAGCCCGCAGGGAATGCAGATCCCGCGTAGCCCACGGCAAATTGTGATGCTCCAGCGCAAAGCCAGCAAACCGGGACAGGGGTTAGGCAAAACCACCGGCTGGATCCATCGCACCACCCTGCTCTCGCGGGGTGTGAAAATGATCCCAGGCGTAAGTTATCAGAAGATTGACGATGACGGGCTGCATGTGGTGATCAACGGCGAAACGCAGGTATTAGCAGTGGACAATGTGGTGATCTGCGCAGGGCAAGAGCCAAACCGCGCGCTGGCGCAACCGCTGATTGATAGCGGGAAAACTGTGCATTTAATTGGCGGCTGCGATGTGGCTATGGAGCTGGACGCACGACGGGCAATTGCCCAGGGAACACGGCTGGCGCTGGAGATTTAAATCGTTATTTGAAGCGCCGGATGCAACGCATTCGGCACGTCGCGTTAATCAATAAACAAGGCGGGAGAAATGCCGAATCGCGTTGCCAATTTTTTAGCGTGTTCCAGCGTTAATTTCCTCTTCCCGCTCAAAACGCGTGACACCATAGATTTACTGCCAATTTCCGGCAGATCGGAAAGGGTTAAACCATATTGATCCATAAGGGTACGAATCACGGCTATACCGCCAGGCATGGCTTGAGCCATGGCATTAAATTCCGCAAATTCGGGCGCTGATTCTTCCCACGCGGTTATTTTGGCACACACCAGATCCAGCAAGGGGTTTTCAGGATCGTTGAGCAGCAGATGATCTACCAGTTCCAGCGCCTGGGTGTATTGTTCCTCGTTCTGAATACCCGCCAGAAAAGGTGCCACAGCAGTTAGCTTTTCTCCTGCTTGCAAGATGTCGGCAATCGCAATCATTTTTTCCCCTTAGTACGATGAACAGCGGTAAAGAAATCGTATTCTTTATGCGTCATAACTTCACGTATGTAGCACTTTTGCGATTCAAAAAAGACCATTGCTACAACACGTAATTCATTGCCCCCAACATTGAAAACATAATGCTTATCCAGATATTTGAAGTTATCCAGAGATGGGAATACTGCTTTTAATGACTCAGGTTTTTTGAAATATCCCTTAGCAATCGTGTTCCCCAGAGCCACCAACTCCGTTTTATGTTGCGGGTATTTTTCCGCAGCATCTTTCAATGCTTTTTGAGTTATCAGGTGCATTCTTCATCACGTCCGTTGACAAATTGGCAATATGATAACATCCGTTGACAGATTGGCAACGGATGAATTTATCTGTGTGACGGAAGAATAAACGTAGAAAAACGCTAAACAAGAGAATGTAGAGGATGGTGACAGGGATTTTTTGTTTTATGGAAGCGCGATTCCAGAACTGAGCAGACATTGCCGGATGCGACGCTTGCCGCGTCTTATCCGGCCTGGGGGTAACGTGCTGAACGTAGGCCGGATAAGGCGTTTACGCCGCATCCGGCAGGTAACTCCCAATCTTACCGACGACGTCCCAGCTTCACCGCTTTCAGCACCACAAATTTATTATTCGTCGCAATAGTGGTGCAGTTGCCGAAAATTTTCTTCAGTTTATGGAAGTAATCCAGATGGCGGTTGGCAACGATATACAGCTCGCCGTTGATTTTCAGGCAGCGGCGGGCGTAGTGGAACATCTCCCAGGCGACGTTATCGGTCAGCGCATGTTGTTGGTGAAACGGAGGGTTGCAGAGCACAGCATTAAAGCGGAAAGGCTCCACGCCGGAGAGCGCGTTGTTGATCATAAACTCGCTGCGATCCAACGCCTCTGGCATGTTGGTTTCAACGTTCAAACGGCTGGAAGCAACCGCCATCGGCGATTCATCGACAAACACCACTTTCGCCTGCGGGTTTTTATCAAGCAGCGTCAGACCAATAACGCCATTACCGCAACCGAGATCGACAATCTCCCCTTCGAGATTCTCTGGCAGATGTTGCATAAAGAAGCGCGCGCCGATATCAAGCCCGGTGCGGGAGAAGACATTCGCATGGTTATGGATAGTCCAGTCAGTACCTTCCAGCTTCCAGCTAACGGTCTGCGGCGCATCGGCCAGCGGCGGTTCATTGAACGTGCAATTAATCAGGCGCGCTTTTTTCCATGCCAGCGTGGTGGTGGTCGGGCCGAGCACTTTTTCGAACAGTTCCAGCGTGGAAGTGTGAATGTCACGGGCTTTGGCACCGGCAATAATACGTGTATCCGACGTGACCACTTTGCGCAGCGCACGCAGTTGCTGTTCCAGCAATGCCAGTGTTTTCGGCACTTTGATCAGCACCACACCCGGCTGTTGCGGGTAGTCGGCGGTGCTGTCGAGAAACTTCACGCTCGACTCATCAATCCCGTTTAGGCGTAAATTCTCGCGCGTCGCCAGTTCACTGATGTATGAGTCGCCAATGCTGTACGGCTTATGTTCCGCCAGCGCGCAGCTTAACGCACCAAAGGCATCATTCAGGATCAACACCGGGCCGAGGATTTCTGTGTCGTCCAACTGTTGCAGCAAATATTCATCTGCCGCTTCCCACGCCTGTAGCGGGTTAACGTCATCCGTCGCCGGAAAACGTTGTAGTGTCAGTGAACGGAAACCGTTGTCTAAGTGGCTCATCGGCCCTCCTGAATGATAAAATTTCGACGTTGCCCCTGAAAAGGGTGCGTGAGTATACCCTTTTTCTCTTTTTCGTGGGCGGTTATGAGCAATCTTACTTATCTTCAGGGTTATCCCGAGCAGCTGCTTTCGCAGGTGCGAACACTGATTAACGAACAGCGTCTGGGCGATGTGCTGGCAAAACGCTATCCGGGAACACACGACTACGCCACCGATAAAGCTCTCTGGCAATATACTCAGGATCTGAAAAATCAGTTTCTGCGTAATGCCCCGCCGATCAATAAAGTGATGTATGACAATAAGATCCATGTGCTAAAAAACGCGCTCGGGTTACATACCGCTGTTTCTCGTGTGCAGGGCAGCAAGCTGAAAGCAAAAGCAGAGATCCGCGTCGCTACCGTGTTTCGCAACGCGCCGGAACCGTTTTTGCGCATGATCGTGGTGCACGAGCTGGCGCACCTGAAGGAGAAAGAGCATAACAAAGCGTTCTATCAATTGTGCTGCCATATGGAGCCGCAGTACCACCAGCTTGAGTTCGACACCCGGCTGTGGCTAACGCAGTTGTCGCTTGGGCAGGACAAAATCTGAAAATGATGTCAGGCGTTATCTTTTCTTTCTTTAGCGCCTAAAATCGACCTCCCCCCTTTCGTTAAGGATAACGACCATGCTGCGCGCATTTGCCCGCCTTCTTCTCCGTATTTGTTTTTCTCGCCGGACTCTAAAGATTGCCTGCTTACTGTTACTTGTGGCAGGAGCGACCATTTTTATCGCCGATCGCGTTATGGTCAACGCCAGCAAGCAGCTGACCTGGGGCGATGTCAACGCCGTCCCGGCGCGTAACGTGGGTTTATTGCTGGGGGCGAGGCCGGGTAATCGCTACTTTACCCGACGTATTGATACCGCAGCAGCGTTGTACCACGCCGGAAAAGTGAAATGGCTACTGGTGAGTGGCGATAACGGACGTAAAAATTACGATGAAGCATCAGGTATGCAGCAGGCTTTGATCGCTAAAGGCGTACCGGCGAAAGTGATCTTTTGCGACTATGCCGGATTCTCAACGCTGGATTCGGTAGTGCGTGCCAAAAAGGTGTTTGGGGAAAACCATATCACCATTATCTCGCAAGAATTTCATAACCAACGCACCATCTGGCTGGCAAAACAGTACGGCATCGACGCTATCGGGTTTAACGCGCCAGACCTCAATATGAAGCACGGTTTTTATACTCAACTGCGGGAGAAACTCGCTCGTGTCAGCGCGGTGATTGACGCAAAAATCCTCCATCGCCAGCCGAAATATCTCGGGCCATCGGTCATGATTGGGCCGTTTAGTGAGCATGGCTGTCCGGCGAAAGAATAATGCGTATCTGCGCACGTCGAAGATGAAAAAGGCGTGCTACATTGACGACAGAATCCCTTTATGGAGTATCCACGCGTTATGATACGTTTCGCTGTGATTGGTACGAACTGGATCACTCGCCAGTTCGTCGAGGCCGCCCATGAGAGCGGTAAATACAAGTTAACCGCCGTATATTCCCGCAGCCTTGAGCAGGCTCAGCACTTCGCCAATGATTTTTCTGTCGAGCATCTGTTTACGTCGCTGGAAGCGATGGCGGAAAGCGATGCCATTGACGCGGTGTATATTGCCAGCCCGAATTCCCTGCACTTTTCCCAGACACAACTTTTCCTTAGCCATAAAATTCATGTGATTTGCGAAAAACCGCTGGCGTCGAATCTGGCGGAAGTGGATGCCGCCATTGCCTGTGCGCGCGAAAATCAGGTGGTGCTGTTTGAGGCATTTAAAACCGCCTGCCTGCCGAACTTTCATTTGTTGCGCCAGGCGCTGCCGAAAGCAGGCAAACTGCGTAAAGTCTTTTTCAACTATTGCCAGTATTCCTCGCGGTATCAACGTTACCTGGACGGTGAGAATCCCAACACCTTTAATCCGGCATTCTCTAACGGTTCAATTATGGATATCGGCTTTTACTGCCTGGCGTCGGCGGTGGCGTTATTTGGTGAGCCGAAAAGCGTGCAGGCAACGGCGAGTTTGCTGGCAAGCGGCGTTGACGCCCACGGCGTGGTGGTGATGGATTACGGTGATTTCAGCGTCACCTTGCAGCACTCAAAGGTCAGTGATTCTGTCCTGGGAAGCGAGATTCAGGGCGAAGCGGGATCGCTGGTGATTGAAAAACTGTCTGAATGCCAGAAAGTCTGCTTTGTGCCGCGTGGCAGCCAGATGCAGGATCTCACCCAGCCGCAGCATATTAATACCATGCTCTACGAAGCAGAGCTGTTCGCTACCCTGGTGGATGAGCATCTGGTGGATCATCCAGGGCTGGCGGTCAGTCGCATCACAGCCAAACTGCTGACCGAGATCCGCCGCCAAACTGGGGTGATTTTTCCGGCAGATAGCGTAAAACTATACTTGCCAAAGTAAAACAGTGTAAAAGGTATGTAACAGACCATTGACTGACTGAATGGTCTGTCATACTTTGTTACCTGCAAAGGGGAGTAACTTCATTGCCGGTCGATCGTCATTACGATGAGTGAAAAACCACATCCGGTCACCGGGCAACCCGAAAGGAATACGCAGACGTATTCCTTTTTTGTTGTAAGTGAGACCTTGCCGGAAGGCGAGGTCTATGCATAAAAAGCAGCGGCTGACGTCTTCCGACGTTGGCCGTTTTTTTATGTGTAAGGAACTTCTATGAATACTGTCGGCACGCCGTTGCTATGGGGCGGATTCGCTGTTGTTGTCGCCATTATGCTGGCTATCGACCTGTTGTTGCAGGGGCGTCGTGGGGCACATGCCATGACCATGAAACAGGCTGCGGCCTGGTCGCTGGTCTGGGTGACGCTGTCGTTACTGTTTAACGCCGCTTTCTGGTGGTATCTGGTGCAAACCGAAGGTCGCGCCGTTGCCGATCCACAGGCCCTGGCCTTTCTCACGGGTTATCTGATTGAGAAATCGCTGGCGGTCGATAACGTCTTTGTCTGGCTGATGTTGTTCAGCTATTTCTCCGTTCCGGCGGCATTACAACGTCGCGTGCTGGTGTATGGCGTGCTCGGGGCGATTGTTCTGCGTACCATCATGATCTTCACAGGCAGCTGGCTGATTTCGCAGTTCGACTGGATCCTGTATATCTTCGGTGCCTTCCTGCTGTTTACCGGCGTGAAGATGGCGCTCGCCCATGAAGATGAATCAGGCATTGGCGACAAGCCGCTGGTGCGCTGGCTACGCGGTCATTTGCGCATGACCGACACCATCGACAACGAGCATTTCTTTGTGCGTAAGAATGGATTGCTGTACGCCACACCGCTGATGCTGGTACTGATTCTGGTGGAATTGAGCGACGTGATTTTTGCCGTGGATAGCATTCCGGCTATCTTCGCCGTGACCACTGACCCGTTCATTGTGCTGACCTCAAACCTGTTTGCAATCCTCGGCCTGCGTGCGATGTATTTCCTGCTGGCGGGCGTAGCAGAGCGTTTCTCGATGCTCAAATATGGCCTGGCGGTGATTCTGGTGTTTATCGGTATCAAGATGCTGATTGTCGACTTCTACCATATTCCAATCGCCGTCTCGCTGGGCGTGGTGTTTGGCATTCTGGTGATGACGTTTATTATCAACGCCTGGGTGAATTATCGGCATGATAAGCAGCGGGGAGAATGATTCGCTGTATATTAAGCCATTCCTAGAGATAACTCATTCCAGACAAAGGTGAGCTATTAATTATGTAATCGGCTTATAGCTCTTTACAAAAAGACCGCACGGGTGTTGGTGGCGTCAAAATCGCCGAAGCGTTCCCTGGAGGCCGGGGCGAGGGCGCATCTTACAGGGACGTTACCTTGCGCCCGACCCGGTAGCCGCAAGGGATAGGCTGAGGGAACCGCGCAGCGGCGATTTTGTTCGCCAGAGCCTGGGGGTGCAGGGGGCGGCGGCGATTGGCCGCCCCCTGCGCGCTCCCTGCGCCAGTGACTTTATATGGCATAACACGTTAAAGGAGCGCAACCGTTCTCATATTCCAAATAGTTTTGCCCATATGTTATCTAATCAGCCTTAGTAGCCAGTCCTTCCCTCTGTTTATGTTAAATAAATGCAACCATTAAGTTGCAAAACATGACCTCTCTTTAAAATCCAGCATTTTTCGCTTCCCGAAGCTGTAACTTTCCTTATACTCGACCTTGCAAACACTTTGTTACATCCTGAAAGATGCGTCGACAGAACGCACCAGGGATGTGCGACAACACAATGAAAGGATCGAAAAATGACTACGCAACGTTCACCGGGGCTATTCCGGCGTCTGGCTCATGGCAGCCTGGTAAAACAAATCCTGGTCGGCCTTGTTCTGGGGATTCTTCTGGCATGGATCTCAAAACCCGCGGCGGAAGCTGTTGGTCTGTTAGGTACTTTGTTCGTCGGCGCACTGAAAGCTGTTGCCCCCATCCTGGTGTTGATGCTGGTAATGGCATCTATTGCTAACCACCAGCACGGGCAGAAAACCAATATCCGTCCTATTTTGTTCCTCTATCTGCTGGGCACCTTCTCTGCAGCTCTGGCCGCAGTAGTCTTCAGCTTTGCCTTCCCTTCTACCCTGCACTTGTCCAGTAGCGCGGGTGATATTTCGCCGCCGTCAGGCATTGTCGAAGTGATGCGCGGACTGGTAATGAGCATGGTTTCCAACCCCATCGACGCCCTGCTGAAAGGTAACTACATCGGGATTCTGGTGTGGGCGATCGGCCTCGGCTTCGCACTGCGTCACGGTAACGAGACCACCAAAAACCTGGTCAATGATATGTCGAATGCCGTTACCTTTATGGTGAAACTGGTCATTCGCTTCGCACCGTTCGGTATTTTTGGGCTGGTTTCTTCTACCCTGGCAACCACCGGTTTCTCCACACTGTGGGGCTACGCGCAACTGCTGGTCGTGCTGGTTGGCTGTATGTTACTGGTGGCGCTGGTGGTTAACCCATTGCTGGTGTGGTGGAAAATTCGTCGTAACCCGTTCCCGCTGGTGCTGCTGTGCCTGCGCGAAAGCGGTGTGTATGCCTTCTTCACCCGCAGCTCTGCAGCGAACATTCCGGTGAATATGGCGCTGTGTGAAAAGCTGAATCTGGATCGCGATACCTATTCAGTTTCTATTCCGCTGGGAGCCACCATCAATATGGCGGGCGCAGCAATCACCATTACCGTGTTGACGCTGGCTGCGGTTAATACGCTGGGTATTCCGGTCGATCTGCCCACAGCGCTGCTGTTGAGCGTAGTGGCTTCTCTGTGTGCCTGTGGCGCATCCGGCGTGGCGGGGGGTTCTTTGCTGCTGATCCCACTGGCCTGTAATATGTTCGGTATTTCGAACGATATCGCCATGCAGGTGGTTGCCGTCGGCTTTATTATCGGCGTATTGCAGGACTCTTGCGAAACCGCGCTGAACTCTTCAACTGACGTGCTGTTCACTGCGGCAGCTTGCCAGGCGGAAGACGATCGTCTGGCAAATAGCGCCCTGCGTAATTAATTGTTTAACCCCTTTCGTCTATGGCGGGAGGGGTTTTCTCTACTTTAAACGGATCAATTCCCCTTTTCTGCATCCGCCAGAAACGAATGATATTCAGGCCATTCATAAGCAGAAAACTACCCTCAATCATCGTGCCGCCTATCGACCCCGCCCAGAAGTTGTGAATCACCCAGCAACACGTTGAAAACCACATCACGCAGCGCATGGTGAGCCCTTTACAGCGGAACAGCGCCCAGGTACTGACAATCGTACCGATAACCGGCAATAGTTCGACAGGATGATGGAACTTCGCGAGGCCAATTCCGCCAGTCAGCACAATAAAAATCGCCATTACCCATAAGCTGCGCGTGCGTAAGGTAATCAATGTACGAATGGCATTAAGGATGGCACTGGCACCAGCGGGATAGGTGCCCAGAAGAAAAAAATGTACGCCAATAACGGCGCTATAGACCGAAAGCTGCTTTTTGAAGCGACGTTCGTCACGATTGAAAAATGTTGTGATACCAATCAGAAAGGCGATGACACCCACGCCCTGGGCCAGCCAATACGCGGTCATGATAAATCCTTAGCAGGTATGGAAAAGCAAACGGCGCTTCACATTATGAAACGCCGTTTTTTATTAACAACTCATTTCGACTTTATAGCGTTACGCCGCTTTTGAAGATCGCCAGTTCGCGGAAGTCGTTACGCTCGTTGCAGGTTTGCTTACCGTTGGCAAACTCAACGATGGTGTCGATAAATTCTTCCAGCAACTGCGGCATCGCTTTACCGTGGATCAGCTGACCCGCGTCAAAGTCGATCCAGTGTTTTTTCTTCGCCGCCAGTTCACTGTTGGTGGCGATTTTCACCGTCGGCACAAATCCACCGTATGGCGTGCCGCGACCAGTACTGAACAGCACCATATGGCAGCCCGCACCCGCCAGGGCGCTGGTCGCTACGGCATCGTTACCCGGCGCACTTAACAAGTTCAGCCCTGGCGTTTTCAGACGCTCGCCGTAACGCAGCACGTCAACCACGACACTGGAACCCGCTTTCTGGGTACAGCCAAGTGATTTGTCTTCCAGCGTGGTGATACCGCCCGCTTTGTTCCCCGGTGATGGGTTTTCGTAGATCGGCTGATCATGGGCAATAAAGTACTGTTTGAAGTCGTTGACCATGGTGACCAGTTTTTCAAACGTTGCTTCGTCGCGGCAATGGTCCATCAGCAACTGCTCTGCGCCAAACATCTCCGGCACTTCGGTCAGTACGGTAGTACCGCCGTTAGCAATCACGTAGTCAGAGAAACGCCCCAGCATCGGGTTAGCAGTAATACCAGAAAGACCGTCAGAACCACCGCACTCCAGACCAAACTTCAGTTCGCTGAGTTTGCCTGGCTCGCGTTTATCGTTGCGCATCACGTTATACAGCTGATGCAAATGCTCGATCCCGGCTTCGATCTCATCATCCTGCTGTTGGCAGATCATGAAATGAACGCGTTCAGGATCGATATCGCCCAACGTTTCACGGAATGCGGCAACCTGGTTGTTTTCACAGCCCAGACCAATCACCAGCACTGCGCCCGCGTTCGGGTGGCGCACCATGTTTTGCAGCATGGTGCGGGTGTTGATGTGATCGTCGCCCAGTTGTGAGCAGCCATAGGTGTGGCTGAAGAGGAACACGCCGTCGGTACCTTCGGCGTTGTTGGTCTCTTTCAGGAAACGGTTCTGGATTTGCCGCGCGATGCCGTTGACACAGCCCACGGTTGGCAGGATCCACAGCTCGTTACGCACCCCGACATCGCCGTTAGCGCGACGATAGATCTGCACTTCAGGATCTGCCGCTTGCGCAGGCAGATCCTGAAAATCAAGTTGATAGCGATACTGATCCAGATCGCTCAGATTCGTGCGCGTATTGTGGGCGTGGACGTGTTCCCCCGCCGCAATATCCGCCAATGCATAACCAATCGGCAGGCCATATTTGATGACGTTGGCCCCTTTTGCGATATCCGTTAACGCAAATTTATGTCCACGAGCAACATCCTGGCGCAGCGTAACAGTCTGGTTATCGACACTGACTTCTGTGCCTTCAGCCAAATCTGCTAAAGCGACCGCGACGTTATCCAGCGCATGGATCTTGATGTATTGCATATCAACCCCAGACCTTAGTTCAGTTCAATGGCGAAGTAGTCACGCGCATTGTTAAAGCAAATATTTTTCACCATCTCGCCCAGCAGGTTGATGTCCGCCGGTGCTTCGCCCGCTTCCACCCAGCGACCGATCATCTGGCACAGAATGCGGCGGAAGTATTCGTGACGGGTGTATGACAGGAAGCTACGGCTGTCAGTCAGCATACCGACAAAGCGGCTCAGCAGACCGAGCTGCGCCAGTTGGGTCATCTGACGTTCCATACCGTCTTTCTGATCGTTAAACCACCAGCCGGAACCGAACTGCATTTTGCCCGGCATACCTTCGCCCTGGAAGTTACCGATCATGGTGCCCAGCACTTCGTTATCGCGCGGGTTCAGGCAGTAGAGAATGGTTTTCGGCAGCAGGTTTTCTTCGTTCTGCTTGCTCAGCAGCTTAGACAACTCTTCCGCCATCGGACGGTCGTTGATGGAGTCAAAGCCTACATCCGGCCCCAGCAGTTTGAACTGACGCAGGTTGTTATTACGCAGCGCGCCAATGTGGTACTGCTGTACCCAGCCGCGACGTGCATATTCGGCACCAAGGAACACCAGTACCGCAGTTTTGAACTGTGCCACTTCGTGCTCGCTCAGGGTTTCGCCAGCCAGACGGCGCGCCAGAATGCTGTCCAGTTCCGCTTCGTTCGCTTCAGCAAACATCACCACGTCCAGCGCATGGTCAGACACTTTACAGCCGTGAGCGGCGAAGTGATCCAGACGTTTGGTCAAGGCAGTTTGCAGGTCAGCAAAGCGGCGAATGTCGGTATCGGAAACTTCGCCCAGCTTCGCCATGTAGTCGTTAAAGGTCGCCTGTTCGATATTGAAGGCTTTGTCCGGACGCCAGCTCGGCAGCACTTTGATGGTGAAAGAGCCGTCTTTGGCGATCTCTGCGTGATGCTCCAGAGAATCGATCGGGTCATCGGTGGTGCCGACCATTTTCACGTTCATCTGCTGCATGATGCCGCGCGCGGAGAAGTTATCCTGCGCCAGCAGTTCGTTACATTCGTTCCAGATTTCATCGGCAGTTGACGGAGAAAGCAATTTGCCAGTGATACCGAACGGACGACGCAGTTCGAGGTGCGTCCAGTGGTATAACGGGTTGCCGATAGTGTGCGGAACAGTCGCCGCCCAGGCGTCAAATTTTTCACGGTCAGACGCATCACCAGTACACAGACGCTCAGCCACACCGTTGGTACGCATAGCGCGCCATTTGTAGTGATCGCCCTTCAACCAGATGTCATACAGGTTTTTAAAACGATAGTCTTCCGCAATCTGCTGCGGCGGCAAATGGCAATGGTAATCGAAAATCGGCTGGTCTTTTGCGTAGTCGTGATACAGACGGCGGGCAAATTCGGTATCTAACAGGAAATCTTCAGTCATAAACGGAGTCATTTTCGTCTTCCTCTCAACGAGTGAGCTAGCTTGCTTATGGTGCGATGCTGACAAAGTTATCACACCAATTTCCAGAGTCCGAAGATATTTTCGTGAGTTAGATCAATAAACGTAGTTAAAAAAATTACTCTCAAAGTGGTAAATCTCGCTGCAGGCCGCGCCAGTACTGGCCTCGCTGTCGTCAGGTAATGTCCCTACAAATATTCGCACATTTGTGATGGCTCTCACCTTTTAAGGTTGTATGACAAGTTATCTTTCTGCCGTCGCAAATCATAAGTCGACGGAATGCAAATTGCCGATTCATTCATTTGTTAGATGAATCGGGTTAACCGGTACGGAAGCCGAATTAGCACGAAACTTTCATGGCAACGTTCGGGGCGTGCCGGTTTTTTTTTTCGGTTACCCGGTCGTAACTAACATCTTCAGCCTCTGGCGGGATGATGGCCGCGCTTCCTGCGGATATAACAAAACGATGAGGTTTTACATGCGTAAAATTAAAGGGTTACGTTGGTATATGATCGCACTGGTGACGCTCGGCACCGTGCTTGGTTACCTGACGCGTAACACTGTGGCGGCAGCTGCGCCAACTCTGATGGAAGAGTTAAACATCTCCACCCAACAGTATTCCTATATCATCGCAGCCTATTCTGCTGCTTATACGGTCATGCAACCGGTAGCAGGTTATGTACTGGATGTGCTGGGTACGAAAATCGGTTATGCAATGTTTGCTGTGCTGTGGGCCGTGTTCTGTGGTGCAACCGCGCTGGCAGGTAGCTGGGGTGGCCTAGCTGTTGCTCGTGGTGCGGTCGGTGCCGCGGAAGCAGCGATGATCCCGGCGGGTCTGAAAGCCAGCTCCGAATGGTTCCCGGCGAAAGAGCGTTCCATCGCAGTAGGCTACTTTAACGTAGGTTCTTCGATTGGTGCGATGATTGCGCCGCCGCTGGTGGTATGGGCAATCGTGATGCACAGCTGGCAGATGGCATTTATCATCTCCGGTGCATTGAGCTTTATCTGGGCGATGGCATGGCTGATTTTCTATAAACATCCGCGCGACCAGAAGCATCTGACCGATGAAGAACGCGACTATATTATTAATGGTCAGGAAGCCCAGCACCAGGTGAGCACGGCGAAGAAAATGTCCGTTGGTCAGATCCTGCGTAACCGTCAGTTCTGGGGTATCGCACTGCCGCGTTTCCTTGCAGAACCGGCCTGGGGTACTTTTAACGCGTGGATCCCGCTGTTCATGTTTAAAGTTTACGGCTTTAACCTGAAAGAGATCGCGATGTTCGCCTGGATGCCGATGCTGTTTGCTGACCTCGGTTGTATCCTCGGTGGTTACCTGCCGCCGCTGTTCCAGCGTTGGTTTGGTGTGAACCTGATCGTTTCCCGTAAGATGGTCGTAACGCTGGGTGCTGTGCTGATGATTGGCCCGGGTATGATCGGTCTGTTCACCAACCCGTATGTCGCAATTATGCTGCTGTGTATCGGTGGTTTTGCCCACCAGGCACTGTCTGGCGCGCTGATTACGCTCTCTTCTGACGTGTTCGGTCGTAACGAAGTGGCGACGGCGAACGGTTTAACCGGGATGTCCGCATGGCTGGCAAGTACGCTGTTTGCGCTGGTTGTCGGTGCACTGGCTGACACCATCGGCTTCAGCCCGCTGTTCGCAGTTCTGGCAGTATTTGACCTGCTGGGTGCGCTGGTTATCTGGACCGTATTGCAGAACAAACCGGCGATTGAGGTGGCGCAGGAAACACATAACGATCCCGCACCGCAACATTAACGTTTAACGTAAGTTATAACGACGAAGCCGCCTTATCAGGCGGCTTCGTCGTTTATATAGAAAAAAGCGTTTGTCCGGTTTGCAGGGTTAATTGATGGTTGGCAAGGAAGGCGTAAAGATTACTGACAATTTGCCCATGTAGTACCCGGCCTGTTTATCCATCACGCTGAATTTATCGACTGCCAGAGTCAAGGGTGTCGGCACACACATCACGGCATAGCGAATACCGGGCAGTACCACCGGACGCACACGTTTCAGGTTAATGCTGTTCCAGACCATATTTTCATTATTGCGCACATCAATTTGCCCACCGGTTTCCGGGTTGTACATTTTGACCCGGTAATCAATGCGTTCTCCCTCGTCGGTGGTGGTCCCTCCCTGACGATAGATAGAGAAGTAACCGTCTCTGCGCCCTGCAGCTGGTCGCCCTTCATCTTTGAGCATGATTTCATAACTGATGGCATTACCGTTAAAACCATCGTACAGGCACATGTCCAACATGGTCAGATCTTGCGCGTAGTTGCTGCCGTTAACGCTTCCTGTTGGATGCAAGTCTAACTGCACCCTTGGCGTGGCGTGGGCGAACTCCGGGAAGAACACGTCAATATGGTTGGGGTCGAGCGTATTCAGGGTAATATTTGCGAAATAGTCCTGGGCCGGGCTGTTCGAATGTAATTTAACTTTCCCCTTCCAGACGCCACCAATCGGCAAATTCTTCATCTCTGTCTGCTCAAGGTAGAGCGTAAGAAACTTTGTATCGTATATATAATAATGTTGACCATCTTCTGTACATGAAGATCTATTAGAATCCTTAAGATTCGTCTGAAGCCCTTTGCCCCCCTTGCATCCTAGCGGCGCTTCATCGCTACTTACAATGGCTGTTTTAAATCCTTTGAGTTTTACCGGCCAACGCATCCCACTGCGTTGTTCAGTTAAATAGATTTGTACTGTCGATATATTTCCATTAGCTGTACAGGTTTGTTGGAGGTCAGGATACGAACATTCATACCACATATATCCATTATTTCCTGCCGACGCTTCATCCTTCCAGAAGTAATAATCCGCTCTACCAGATGCCAAATCATACGTAATTTCACTGGTCACGTCAGGAGCTGCCTGAACGCCAGTGAGCGTGCCAAACAAACCCAATATCGCCGCAATCAATCGATTTCTCATGGTGCAACCTCCCTTTGCGCCGTCTGAACGTTTCCACGTAATTTAGGCTGTTTCAACTGTGCCTGAACCTGAATCGACTCCGGTAATTGTGAATAAGTCACCACACTACAAGTAACATCTCCGCTGTAACGAATGCTGGCGCGTTTCTTTACAACACTCAGTGGACACTTAAGGAATTGCTGCCCGGAAAGCAGATAGAGCTCTTTTTCGCTGCCGTTAATTTCAAGTGTAAATCCGCCATCTTCAGCTACCAGTAACATGGCGCTGTTCAGCCCCACAATCGGGAATTTTTTCACCGCTGCCGGCAGTAATAAACGACCGATATAGTTGTAGTTAAAGCTGGCAGACACTTCGCGATAGCGCAGCTTGCCAGGCAACAACATTAATTCACGATTCCCTGCACCGTTAATGATGTTTGTTGTCCCCTGCTGATTGCCCTGGCTACTGTCGTTAACCTCAACAAAACCAGACTGAAATCCAGGATAAGGGAACAACACACTGTCACTTTGACCAAGCTGCAAAGTTCGGCTGCCTGCCACCCGCGCTTCGAGTTGCAGATCCTGACTCTCTTCATCCTGTTCAGAGAAGCCTTTCACATCCACCAGTACCGCACCCAGCAAATCGTCTGTACCACTGGCTCCCAAATTAACGCCATAGCGACTGACAGCCAGCGTAGAGCTATAAGTGCCCGTAAAGGCCGAAAGATGATCATGATTCTTACGGTCATAACTATCAGATACGGTAGCGTAGACATTTCCGTATTGCCCATCCCAACGCCCGTTAACCGCGCTGTTTATGGTATCGGTGTTCAGGCCTCCGACGGTTACGCCAAGTTCTTTATGGCTGAATGAATCGTTATAAAAGGTATGCGATAACTGCCATGACGTTTGATCGCCATCCTGTTCGCTATAACGATAATCCGTAGGCACATTGGTTGAATGGCTGTTGTTATTGCTATCCATCGTTGGCGTGTCAGATAACGAAAACGATAAGTACAAGCCGTTGTCGTCGTTATCGCCACCGTTGTCATTACGATGGAAAACACCGACTGACGTACTCAAAATCCAGTCACGCATCACAATAGCGCGGGAAGCGCTAAGTTGTACAGTTTCAGAGATACTTTGCGCTGTTGTCTGGCGAAGATAGTTATTTTCAAAGCTCTGCTGTTTATCCCAACGCAAACTATCATCAGTGTTATTTTGTGTGCAGGTATAACCCAGCATCATATTCCAGCCGACAAAATTCAGTGAAACTGTCGCGGAAATACTTTCATAACAGCTTAAGGCGTTATAGCTCTCTCTGCTGTCGGTTGTACAAGCATCGCCGTCAGAGTTGGTCCGATAAAAGCCCAACGTCGGCCATCCCGGATTACTCCAGTTGGCCTGTTGCATATCACCTTTGCCGCCGTCATCGTTACGGAACACGCTGGCGCTGATTGCAAGATTCCCCACCCTGCCTAAATCTGCCGTCCAGTTATTACCTAACTCGAAAGCACTCACATCATCAGCATTCGCCAGCCCTGCGTAGAGCTCATATTGCGGATGTAATGGCAGGCGTACTCCTAGCTGATAAGCTGAACTTTCATCATCAGAAACCTGTGATGTAGTTTTACCTGCCTGTAAGAACCATTGCGCATTTCCGTCAGTCAGACCGCCGGTTTTGGTAAACGGCACAAGCTCGGTGCGGGTGAGTTGGTTATTTTCGTAGACTTTTAATGCCACGCTGTAGCTGCCTGGCGGAAAGGAACTGGTATCAATAAATTGCGAACCACTATTGAGATAAAACGATCCCAAAAGTTGCTCATTACGATAAGCGTCAACACGAGAATTGCGCGAAAGCAGAACCATTACTGGGGTTCCTTGCTGGCTTTGCGCCTGGTTTAAATAGCTCAGTGTCGACCCGATACGCATCCCATCGATTGCACCGAGTGGCAGAAAGTTAAAGGTAAAGTTCCCGCCTTGTGCATTAAATAGTGTGCGGTTGTCCATGCGACCCGCCTGCACATAATAACGACGTAAAAAATCATAACGATAATAGAGATCGCTGACGTCAGTATTACTGTCACTGACATCATCTGCATCATAACCGTTGAAATTCCGGTAATGCTGCCAACTTACTGATTTAGTGTATGATGGTGATTTTAAGGTGCTTGCGTGGCTTCCATTTCCATCAGAT
>NZ_JBDYCV010000042.1:0-34624 GCF_040495915.1 Shigella sp. FJ200513
TTTTTCGTCTTGCGACGTTAAGAATCCGTATCTTCGAGTGCCCACACAGATTGTCTGATAAATTGTTAAAGAGCAGTGCCGCTTCGCTTTTTCTCAGCGGCGCAGGGTGTTCATAATACGCTTTCCCGCTACAAAGTCAAGCATTTATTTTTGCTTTCTCTGTCGGAATTCTCAGGAGAACCCCGCTGACCCGGCTGCGTGTTTGCCGTTGTTCCGTGTCAGTGGTGGCGCATTATAGGGAGTTATTCCGGCCTGACAAGAGGAAATTTAAAATAATTTTCTGACCGCGCATTTTTTATTCTTTATGCTTATTTCAGCGTCGGTTTGTCGGTTAAATGGGCGATTTCTCGGGCGAAATTCGCCACCTGCTCCCAATCGGTATAGACAACTTCTTTGCGCGTATCCGTTTCACCGCCTGACATCTTCATAATCAGCTTGAGCATAAAACGGTCGTACCAGCGATAACGTGGGTAACGCAGCGCCCCGGCAATGACCGCGCAGCGATCGGGACGCCATTGCGAGTTCATCAGAAACTTCCGCGCGTAGCTGTTGGTCTGTGGAGTACGCTTCTCCGGTTTGCGCGCCACCAGGTTTACGGAATAAAAGGCGCTCGGCATCGAATTCAGTCGCGTCGCATGTTTTTTGACAAATTCCTGGAACGCAGAGTGGTAGTGACCATAGCGAATAGAAGCACCAATGACCACACGGTCATAGTTTTCCCATTGTGGTTCTTCAATGCGGTGCACATTGGCGACATCCGTCTGGATCCCCAGTTCTTTCAGTTCCGAAGCCAGGTAGGAGGCAATCTCGCGCGTTTGTCCGTCCCTTGTTGAGAAAAGAATTAATGTTTTCACGTATTACTCCATCATTCACGCCAGAAAGTCGGGGTAAAGAGCACCAGTAATGTAAAGACCTCGAGACGACCAAACAGCATGTTGGCAATCAGGATCCATTTAGCCACCGGGTTCATACTGGTAAAGTTATCAGCAACCACGCCAAGCCCTGGCCCCAGGTTATTCAATGTCGCAACAACTGAGGCAAAGGCAGAAAAATCATCCACGCCCGTGGCGATAATCGCCAGCATACTGACAATAAACACCAATGCATAGGCGGAGAAAAATCCCCAAACGGCTTCGAGGATACGTTCCGGCAGTGCGCGATTCCCCAGCTTAATGCTATAGACGGCGTTCGGATGCACCAGTCGTTTCAGCTCACGGTTCCCCTGCTTAAACAGCAGCAGGATGCGGATCACTTTCAGGCCACCGCCCGTTGACCCGGCGCAACCGCCGATAAAAGCTGAACATAAAAGCAGTACCGGCAAAAAGAGCGGCCAGCGGGCAATGCTGTCAGTCGTAAACCCGGCGGTTGTCGCCATCGATACCACCTGGAAAAACGCCTGGTTAATTGTCATCAGCGCCGAACTGTAGACATTATGAAACCACAGTACGAGTGTACAAATAACCACCAGCGTAAACTGTACGCCGATAAACATGCGAAATTCCGGATCGCGCCAATAAACCTTCAGACTACGCCCACTTAACAGTGAAAAGTGCAGACCGTAGTTACAGCCGGAGATCAGCAGGAAGATAGCAATGATAGTGTTAATAGTCGGACTGTCGAAATAACCGATACTGGCATCATGTGTCGAGAAGCCGCCAATAGCGATAGTCGCAAAGCTATGGCCGATGGCATCAAAGGCATCCATTCCGGCAAACCACAACGCCAGCGCACAGGCGACGGTCAGCAAGACATAAATCAACCACAGAGTTTTCGCCGTTTCCGCAATTCGCGGGCGCATTTTGTTATCTTTCAGCGGGCCGGGCATTTCTGCGCGATAGAGCTGCATCCCACCCACGCCGAGGATAGGCAGTATCGCAACCGCTAACACGATGATCCCCATCCCGCCAAACCATTGCAGCATCTGGCGATAAAAGAGGATGGCATGAGGGAGCGAATCCAGCCCCACCAGCGTAGTGGCCCCGGTGGTGGTCAGGCCAGAGAAAGATTCAAAAAACGCATCGGTAATCGTGAGGTTCGGGCTTTCCGAGAAGATAAAAGGGAGCGCACCGACACTACCCAGCACGGTCCAAAACAGCACCACTATCAGAAACCCCTCACGGGATTTCAGTTCGCCCTTCTCTTTGCGGTTCGGCCACCACAGCATAGAGCCAATGGCGAGGGCGACAAAAAAGGTCTGGGTAAAAGCGCGGCCCGCTCCATCCCGGTAGATGAGTGCTACCAGCCCAGGGATAATCATGGTCCCTGAAAATAAGATGACCAGTAGTCCAACGATTCGGGTAATGGCGCGAAAATGCATCTCTGCCGCTTCCTTAGTTCTGCAAAACGAAGTGGGGATTATTCTTCAATCGCTAACAATTGCAATGAACCACGGCTAAAATCCGCCAGCTTTGCGGAAAATTCAGCCACTTTCGCCGCCGGAAGCGCCACCCGCAGCAGAACGAATGCCTGATAATCACTGTTGATAATTTTGCCGTCACACTGCCCCAGCAACGCTTCAATGCCGGTTAACTGACTATATTCACATTGCAAAGTATATTCGGTTAATGGCGTCTTGCGTTGGGTCGTTAGCTGGCGCAGCGCCTGATTCACGCCGCCGCCATACGCTTTCACTAACCCACCGGTGCCAAGCAATATGCCGCCGTAGTAGCGCACTACCACAGCGGTAATTTCCCCGACGCCGCTGCCCATTAGCTGGGCGAGCATCGGTTTACCTGCCGTTCCCGCCGGCTCCCCGTCGTCAGAGAAACCCAGCTGTTGAGAATCATCCGGCGCACCCGCCACCCACGCCACGCAATGGTGGCGGGCATCGGGGTGTTCTGCCCGCACCGATTCAACAAACGCTTTCGCCGCCTCAACGCCATCGGTATGCGCCAACATCGTTATGAAGCGGCTCTTTTTGATCTCTTCAACGACCGTGACCGGTGCCGCAGGAATTAACCAGCTTTCCATCACGCCAGTTTCAGATCCCGGGTCATGTTTTCCACGTTGTTTTCGTGGATCACCACGTTGTCTTCGATACGAATGCCGCCGAACGGTTTCAGTGCTTCAATTTTCTGCCAGTTGAAGTGCTTGCTGAACTGCCCTTCACGCCACGGTGCCAGAAGCGATTCAATGAAGTAGATACCCGGTTCGATGGTTAACACCATGCCCGGCTGGAGAATACGGGTGTAGCGCAGGTACGGATATTTTGCCGGTGCCGCGAGGTGTGTACCGCTATCATCCTGCATAAAACCGGCGACGTCATGCACCTGCAGGCCCAGCGGATGGCCAATACCGTGCGGCATAAACGGTCCGGTGAGATCGTTTTCGACCATCGCTTCTTCACTCATATCGGTGATGATTTGATGTTTACGCAGCAGTTTGGCGATGCGCTGATGGAACTGGATGTGGTAATCCACATAGCTGACGCCTGCTTTCATGGTGGCGATCAGCGCCAGTTGTTCATCATTTACGTCTTTCACCAGCTGTGCGTAGTCGTTGTCGCTTTTTGCCGACCAGGTACGGGTCAGGTCAGCCGCATAGCCGTTATATTCGGCCCCGGCATCCAGCAGGAAGCTGCGCATCTCTTCCGGTGCCTGGTGGTCCAGTTTGGTGTAATGCAACACCGCAGCGTGTTCGTTAAGCGCCACAATGTTGCTGTAAGGTACGTCGGTATCACGATGACCGGTCGCGGTCAGATAGGCAATATTGATATCGAACTCGCTCATGCCAGAACGGAACGCTTCTTCTGCCGCACGATGACCATTGACCGCCATTTTCTGCGCTTCACGCATACAGGCCAGTTCGTACTCGGTTTTGAAGGAGCGGTAATAATGCAGGTAGTCGATCACCCCTTTCGGGTTGATGTTGCTGGCCTCAATACCCAGTTGCAGCGCACGTTCCGGCACCGGACCGATATAACCGATATTGCCGCGCGCAGCAGGCAGCAGGCTACCAATGCCATCGGCTTTCGGCAGCGCGATCACTTCCACATCTTCAGTCCAGAAGGAGGTCGGCAGCGGTTCGACGTTGTGCCAGTAATCAACCGGCAGATAGAACCACAGTTTCGGCTTGTTCACGCCATCCACCAGCAACCAGCAGTTTGGCACCTGAGTTACCGGCACCCACGCTTTGAATTGCGGGTTCACTTTAAACGGATAGGGATGATCGTCGAGAAAAACGTTGAACAGCTCGCCGGAGTGAATAAGTAATGCATCCAGCTTGAAGCGCGCCAGCGCATCGCGAGTCCGTTCTTGTAAGGTAGCTATATGATTTTTATAGAGCGAGGCCAGTGATTCCATTTTTTACCCTTCTGTTTTTTTGACCTTAAGTCTCCGCATCTTAGCACATCGTTCATCCAGAGCGTGATTTCTGCCGAGCGTGATCAGATCGGCATTTCTTTAATCTTTTATTTGCATATTTTTAACACAAAACACACACTCCGATGCATCTGGTACGACCAGATTACCTTGCGGATTCAGGAGACTGACATGCTTTACAAAGGCGACACCCTGTACCTTGACTGGCTGGAAGATGGCATTGCCGAACTGGTATTTGATGCCCCAGGTTCAGTTAATAAACTCGACACTGCGACCGTCGCCAGCCTCGGCGAGGCCATCGGCGTGCTGGAACAGCAATCAGATCTAAAAGGGCTGCTGCTGCGTTCGAACAAAGCAGCCTTTATCGTCGGTGCTGATATCACCGAATTTTTGTCCCTGTTCCTCGTTCCTGAAGAACAGTTAAGTCAGTGGCTGCACTTTGCCAATAGCGTGTTTAATCGCCTGGAAGATCTGCCGGTGCCGACCATTGCTGCCGTCAACGGCTATGCGCTGGGTGGTGGCTGCGAATGCGTGCTGGCGACCGATTATCGTCTGGCGACGCCGGATCTGCGCATCGGTCTGCCGGAAACCAAACTGGGCATCATGCCGGGCTTTGGCGGTTCTGTACGTATGCCACGTATGCTGGGCGCTGACAGTGCACTGGAAATCATTGCCGCCGGTAAAGATGTCGGCGCGGATCAGGCGCTGAAAATCGGTCTGGTGGATGGCGTAGTCAAAGCAGAAAAACTGATTGAAGGGGCGATGGCGATTTTACGCCAGGCCATTAACGGCGACCTCGACTGGAAAGCGAAACGTCAGCCGAAGCAGGAACCGCTAAAACTGAGCAAGATTGAAGCCACCATGAGCTTCACCATCGCTAAAGGAATGGTCGCGCAAACGGCGGGGAAACATTATCCGGCCCCCATCACCGCAGTAAAAACCATTGAAGCTGCGGCCCGTTTTGGTCGTGAAGAAGCCTTAAATCTGGAAAACAAAAGTTTTGTCCCGCTGGCGCATACCAACGAAGCTCGCGCACTGGTCGGCATTTTCCTTAACGATCAATATGTAAAAGGCAAAGCGAAGAAACTCACCAAAGACGTTGAAACCCCGAAACAGGCTGCTGTGCTGGGCGCAGGCATCATGGGTGGCGGTATCGCTTACCAGTCCGCGTGGAAAGGCGTGCCGGTTGTCATGAAAGATATCAACGACAAGTCGTTAACCCTCGGCATGACCGAAGCCGCGAAACTGCTGAACAAGCAGCTTGAGCGCGGCAAAATCGATGGTCTGAAACTGGCTGGCGTGATCTCCACGATCCACCCAACGCTCGACTACGCCGGATTTGACCGCGTGGATATTGTGGTAGAAGCGGTTGTTGAAAACCCGAAAGTGAAAAAAGCCGTACTGGCAGAAACCGAACAAAAAGTACGCCAGGATACCGTGCTGGCGTCTAACACTTCAACCATTCCTATCAGCGAACTGGCCAACGCGCTGGAACGCCCGGAAAACTTCTGCGGGATGCACTTCTTTAACCCGGTCCACCGAATGCCGTTGGTAGAAATTATTCGCGGCGAGAAAAGCTCCGACGAAACCATCGCGAAAGTTGTCGCCTGGGCGAGCAAGATGGGCAAGACGCCGATTGTGGTTAACGACTGCCCCGGCTTCTTTGTTAACCGCGTGCTGTTCCCGTATTTCGCCGGTTTCAGCCAGCTGCTGCGCGACGGCGCGGATTTCCGCAAGATCGACAAAGTGATGGAAAAACAGTTTGGCTGGCCGATGGGCCCGGCATATCTGCTGGACGTTGTGGGCATTGATACCGCGCATCACGCTCAGGCTGTCATGGCAGCAGGCTTCCCGCAGCGGATGCAGAAAGATTACCGCGATGCCATCGACGCGCTGTTTGATGCCAACCGCTTTGGTCAGAAGAACGGCCTCGGTTTCTGGCGTTATAAAGAAGACAGCAAAGGTAAGCCGAAGAAAGAAGAAGACGCCGCCGTTGAAGACCTGCTGGCAGAAGTGAGCCAACCGAAGCGCGATTTCAGCGAAGAAGAGATTATCGCCCGCATGATGATCCCGATGGTCAACGAAGTGGTGCGCTGTCTGGAAGAGGGCATTATCGCCACTCCGGCGGAAGCGGATATGGCGCTGGTCTACGGCCTGGGCTTCCCTCCGTTCCACGGCGGCGCGTTCCGCTGGCTGGACACCCTCGGTAGCGCAAAATACCTCGATATGGCACAGCAATATCAGCACCTCGGCCCGCTGTATGAAGTGCCGGAAGGTCTGCGTAATAAAGCGCGTCATAACGAACCGTACTATCCTCCGGTTGAGCCAGCCCGTCCGGTTGGCGACCTGAAAACGGCTTAAGGAGTCACAATGGAACAGGTTGTCATTGTCGATGCAATTCGCACCCCGATGGGCCGTTCGAAGGGCGGTGCTTTTCGTAACGTGCGTGCGGAAGATCTCTCCGCTCATTTAATGCGTAGCCTGCTGGCGCGTAACCCGGCGCTGGAAGCGGCGGCCCTCGACGATATTTACTGGGGTTGTGTGCAACAGACGCTGGAGCAGGGTTTTAACATCGCCCGTAACGCGGCGCTGCTGGCAGAAGTGCCGCACTCTGTCCCGGCGGTTACCGTCAATCGCTTGTGTGGTTCATCCATGCAGGCACTGCATGACGCAGCACGAATGATCATGACTGGCGATACGCAGGCATGTCTGGTTGGCGGCGTGGAGCATATAGGCCATGTGCCGATGAGTCACGGCGTCGATTTTCACCCCGGCCTGAGCCGCAATGTCGCCAAAGCGGCGGGCATGATGGGCTTAACGGCAGAAATGCTGGCGCGTATGCACGGTATCAGCCGTGAAATGCAGGATGCCTTTGCCGCGCGGTCACACGCCCGCGCCTGGGCCGCCACGCAGTCGGCCGCATTTAAAAATGAAATCATCCCAACTGGTGGTCACGATGCCGACGGCGTCCTGAAGCAGTTTAATTACGACGAAGTGATTCGCCCGGAAACCACCGTGGAAGCCCTCGCCACGCTGCGTCCGGCGTTTGATCCAGTAAACGGTACGGTAACGGCGGGCACATCTTCTGCACTTTCCGATGGCGCAGCTGCCATGCTGGTGATGAGTGAAAGCCGCGCCCATGAATTAGGTCTTAAGCCGCGCGCTCGTGTGCGTTCGATGGCGGTCGTTGGTTGTGACCCATCGATTATGGGTTACGGCCCGGTTCCGGCCTCGAAGCTGGCGCTGAAAAAAGCGGGGCTTTCTGCCAGCGATATCGGCGTGTTTGAGATGAACGAAGCCTTTGCCGCGCAGATCCTGCCGTGCATTAAAGATCTCGGGCTAATGGAGCAGATTGACGAGAAGATCAACCTCAATGGTGGTGCGATCGCGCTGGGTCATCCGCTGGGTTGTTCCGGTGCGCGTATCAGCACCACGCTGCTGAATCTGATGGAACGCAAAGACGTTCAGTTTGGTCTGGCGACGATGTGTATCGGTCTGGGTCAGGGTATTGCGACGGTGTTTGAGCGGGTTTAACCACTTGCCGGATGCGGCGTGAACGCCTTATCCGGTCTACCGATCCGGCACCAATGTAGGCCTGATAAGACGCGCCAGCGTCGCATCAGGCATCGTGCACCAATTGCCGGATGCGACATAGATCTAAATGCCACTGAATAAAGTTTTAGTTGCCGTTCTTCCCGCCTGTCAGGGGCGGGTTTTTTTATATCTCAGATAAATGCAAACGCATCGCCAAACAGGCGATCTTCCCGCGCATTACGCTCACTGCAAAACAGGTCACGGGCAATTTTCGCCATCTCAAAACGTCCGGCAATATAGATATCATGCTCTGCCAGCGTACCATGATCCTGCAATACCGCCGTTAACACGGTACCAGTACGCCCACGCCAGCCTGCTTCCGGTTGTTCAACCACCGGCACCACTTGCAGACCAAGGTGCTTTAACGAAAGCGCCTCAAGCTCGCAGAGATCATACAGATGCTGCTCTTCACGCCCGCCCCAGTAAATGGTGATATCACGGTTTGGGTTACGCGCCAACGCTGTCAGCAAAATCGAGCGGGCATAAGAGAACCCGGTGCCGCCCGCAATCAAAATCATCGGACGCTCTTCATCATCGCGCAGCCACGCTTCTCCGTGGGGAAGGTCGACCACGATTTGATGATCTTTGAGGATGCGGTCCATGACTGCTTTCGCGTAAAGGTTGATTTCAGAAGCGCCAATATGCAGCTCGATAAACCCTTTTTCATCCGGCGTCGAGGCCATTGAGAACGGACGTTTGTCGCGCTCATCCATCACTACCATCAAATACTGACCAGCACGAAAAGAAAAGGCCGCGTCTGGCACGATGCGGACACGATATACGGTATCCGTGATAGCTGCTACCGAGGTCACTTTACAGCTTAAGGTTGTCATGCGCTTTCTCTGTCGGATCGATAAATAGGGCAAAACAAACGCGCATCAGGCGCTTTTACCGTTGTTAAAAATAGCCAGTTCATCCCAGATGGCGTCAATATGCGCGACAACATCTGGATCTTTTTTGATGGGACGTCCCCATTCACGCTGGGTTTCCCCCGGCCATTTATTCGTGGCATCCAGCCCCATTTTTGAACCCAGCCCAGAGACAGGCGAGGCAAAATCCAGATAATCAATAGGCGTATTTTCTACCAGAACAGTATCCCGCGCCGGGTCCATACGGGTGGTAATCGCCCAAATCACATCGTTCCAGTCGCGTGCGTTGACGTCATCATCGCAAACGATCACAAATTTAGTGTACATAAACTGGCGTAAGAACGACCAGACGCCCATCATGACGCGCTTCGCGTGTCCGGCGTACTGTTTTTTGATCGTCACTACCGCCAGACGATAAGAACAGCCTTCCGGCGGCAGGTAAAAATCGACAATTTCCGGGAACTGTTTTTGCAGAATCGGTACAAACACTTCGTTCAACGCCACGCCCAGTACCGCGGGCTCATCTGGCGGACGCCCGGTATAGGTGGAATGGTAAATCGCATCTTCACGCTGGGTAATATGCGTCACGGTAAACACCGGGAAATTATCGACTTCATTATAGTAACCTGTGTGGTCACCATACGGCCCTTCCGGCGCCATCTCACCAGGATCGATATACCCTTCCAGGACGATTTCGGCACTGGCTGGCACTTCGAGGTCATTGGAAATACACTTTACTACTTCGGTTTTGGTGCCGCGTAGCAATCCGGCAAACGCATACTCTGAAAGCGTATCCGGAACGGGGGTGACTGCACCGAGAATCGTGGCAGGATCGGCACCCAGCGCCACAGAAACCGGGAAACGTTCGCCCGGATGCGCCGCACACCACTCCTGATAATCCAGCGCGCCGCCGCGATGCGACAGCCAGCGCATAATCAGTTTGTTTTTACCAATCAGCTGCTGGCGATAAATGCCCAGATTCTGCCGCTCTTTATGCGGGCCGCGCGTTACGGTCAGCCCCCAGGTAATCAGCGGCGCGGCATCTTCCGGCCAGCAGGTCATAATGGGAATGCGATTGAGATCGACGTCATCGCCAGAGACGATTTTTTGTTGGCAGGGCGCACCACGCAGTCGCTTTGTCGGCATGTTTAACACCTGCTTAAACTGCGGCAGTTTATCAAACAGGTCGCGGAAACCTTTTGGCGGCTCCGGCTCTTTCAGAAACGCCAATAATTTACCAACTTCACGCAGCGCCGAAACATCTTCCTGCCCCATGCCCATCGCCACGCGCTTTGGCGTACCGAACAGGTTGCACAGCACCGGCATTGAGTAGCCTTTAGGGTTTTCGAACAACAGCGCAGGCCCACCAGCACGCAGAGTGCGGTCAGCAATTTCAGTGATTTCCAGATGCGGATCCACCGGGAGCGTGATACGTTTTAGCTCACCCTGCTGTTCAAGCAGCGTCAGGAAGTCGCGTAAATCGTTATATTTCATGGCGTCCATTGTAGCCTCTTAATCTGCGCCCATTATACGGCGTTCATCTTTGCAATGCTGTAAATTTGTTAAATTAGCGTGAACTCTGACGGTATAACGCAAACCGGGGAATATAATTAACTTAGCGTAAAGCTTTTGCTATCCTTGCGCCCCGATTAAACGGATAAGAGTCATTATGCAATCCTGGTATTTACTGTACTGCAAGCGCGGGCAACTTCAACGTGCCCAGGAACACCTTGAGAGACAGGCGGTTAATTGCCTCGCTCCGATGATCACCCTGGAAAAAATCGTACGGGGTAAACGTACCGCAGTCAGTGAACCGTTATTCCCTAACTACCTGTTTGTGGAATTTGATCCAGAAGTGATTCATACCACGACCATCAGCGCTACGCGTGGCGTCAGCCACTTTGTGCGCTTTGGCGCGTCGCCAGCGATAGTCCCATCGGCGGTAATTCATCAGCTATCGGTATATAAACCGAAAGACATTGTCGATCCGGCCCCCCCTTATCCGGGTGATAAGGTGATTATTACCGAAGGCGCGTTCGAAGGCTTTCAGGCCATTTTCACCGAACCCGATGGTGAGGCTCGCTCCATGCTATTGCTTAATCTTATTAATAAAGAGATTAAGCACAGTGTGAAGAACACCGAGTTCCGCAAACTCTAAAACGCAATCCCAAACAGTGTTTTGACATTGGCATCCGTGGTGGCAGCCAGCCATGCGGCATCTTCTCCACGCCAGTGCGCAATACGTTGCAAAATATGGGGCAGATGGGCTGGCTCGTTGCGCCGGGATGATGGCTTTGGCGTGAGATCGCGCGGGAGCAGATACGGCGCATCTGTTTCGATCAGCAATTTCTCCGCCGGAATCAACGGCAACAATTCCCGCAGCTCCAGCCCGCGTCGTTCATCGCAAACCCAACCGGTAATGCCGATATAAATTCCACGCGCCACGCACGCCTGCATCTCTTCGCGTGTGCCGGTAAAGCAATGAAGAACCGCACCAGGCAGTTTATCCAGCCACGGCTCCAGCAATGTCATAAACCGCTCGTGGGCATCGCGACAGTGCATAAATACCGGCATGTTTAATTCTGCGGCAATGCGTAGCTGAGCAACAAAAGCGCGTTCCTGCTCTTCCGGCGTCGAAAAGTTACGGTTAAAGTCGAGACCACATTCACCAATCGCCACCACTTCTGGCTGCGCGGCCAGCTCAATAATCGCTTCTTCAGTCGCAGCTTGCCACTGGCTGCTGTCGTGAGGATGTACGCCCGCCGTTGACCAACAGGACGAATACTGACGCGCCAGCTTTTGCGCCTGCTGGCTTTCACGCAGGTTAGTGCCGGTGATGAGTAGCCCATTAACTCCCGCGTCAAAAGCGCGCGCTACAACATCATCACGGTCTTTCGCAAATTGCGAACTGGTCAAATTAACGCCGATATCAAACATCCTGTACTCCATATGACAACCGCCCTGACGGGCGGTTGAATTTATTCTTCAGTTTTTTCGCTTTCTGCTTCAGCGTCGTTTTCCTCTTCCCGATTTCGCCCTTTACCAACGTAAAAGCGTGAGAAGAAGACACCGATTTCAAACAGACAGTACATCGGGATCGCCAATAGCGTTTGCGAGAAGACATCCGGCGGCGTCAGCAACATCCCGACAACGAATGCACCAACCAGCACATACGGGCGTTTTTTGCGTAAGTCTTCTGACGAGGTAATCCCCATCCAGCACAGCAGCACAATTGCCACCGGCACTTCAAAGGAGACACCAAACGCCATAAACAGCGCCATAACGAAGCTTAAATAGCTGGCGATGTCGGTGGATACCTGCACCCCTTCCGGCGCGGTATTGGCAAGGAAGCCAAATGCCAGCGGAAAGACCACAAAGTAGGCGAATGCCATGCCGATATAAAACAGCAGAGAGCTGGAAACCAGCAGCGGCACCACCAGGCGACGTTCATGCTTATACAGCGCTGGGGCGATAAATGCCCACACCTGATAGAGAATCACCGGCGCTGACAGAATCAGCGACACCATAAAGGTCAGCTTGATCGGCGTAAAGAACGGCGAGGCCACGTCGGTGGCGATCATCGTTGAACCTTGCGGCAACTGCTTGATCAATGGCGCGGATACCAAGTGATAGATGTCATTGGCGAAATAGACCAGACACAGGAATATCACGATCACCGCGATAATGCAGTTCAGCAGACGCTTACGCAGCTCAATCAGATGCGTGATAAGCGGTTGAGTATCTTCTACAGACATGTTTACGGTTTATCACTCGACGAAGGGGAAGGTGCAGCGGTTTTCGGTTCAGCGTCCGCAGCAGGTTTTACCACCGGCTCTGGCGTGGTTTCTGGCTTCTGTTCCGGCGAACTGGCCTGCGTTTGTGCAGCGGCAGGCGTTACGCCCTCATGCGCAGCTTCATTATCTTTCACCACCGGGTTATGGATGGTGTGCGCTTCATCGCTCGCCTTTTCAGGATCGTTTGCAACGTAGGAACGCTTCATCGACTCCGCGGCCTGGCGTAGTTCATCCATCGACGCTTTCAGTTCGGGCGTCAGGTTAGTGAGGCTCGCCTTTTCAACCTTTTTCAGACTGTCCTGAAACTCCTGGAGTTTTAACTCCTGGGTCAGTTCGTTCTGCACCGTTGTCGCCAGTGAACGCAACGCGCGAATCCAGCCCGCTACCGTTTTTACCGCCACAGGCAGTCGTTGCGGCCCCAGAACGACGAGGCCGATGATGAACACCAATAGCAGTTCGCTAAAACCGATATCAAACACGGATTACACCTGCTCTTTATCGTGGCGCTTCGCGTCTTCTGTTTTAGCCTGTTCCTGATTCGTATCCGCCTGCTTATCGGCGATAGTTTTCGCAGTAAAATCAGCATCCTGACTGGTTTTATCCTGCTTTGGTTCATCATCGCTCATTGCTTTTTTAAAGCCTTTGATCGACGCACCAAGATCGGAACCGATGGAGCCGAGCTTTTTGGTGCCAAAAAGCAGTACAACGATGACGGCAATAATCAATAACTGCCAAATACTGATACCACCCATACATGTTCCTCTGTGGTAGATGATGATTAAACAAAGCCGCATTATACGTTACACGGCCCGCCTTGAGCGATGAAAAAATCAGCGTGTTTTGCGCCAACCGACAAACCAGGCGATCAGACCACCTGCCATTAACCAGCCGGGCATCAGCCCCCACTCAGGTCGGCTGACCAACAAGAATGTGCCACTTAATACTAACGTAGCGCCAATTCCGAGAAAATAACGCGATTGTCCCTGACGTACATGATTTGACTGAAGCTCGCGGGCAATCTTATCAACACTGTGCTGTAAATACTTGCCCTGGCGCAAACTGTCGTAAACCAGTTCAGGCAGTTCTGGCATTTTTTCGACCCAGAACGGCGCTTTTTCTTTAAATGCTCTCACCAGAGCAGGAATACCGACCTGATCTTTAATCCACGACTCCAGGAAAGGCTTCGCTGTTTTCCATAAATCGAGCTGCGGATAAAGCTGGCGTCCTACCCCTTCGACATAGAGCAGGGTTTTCTGGAGTAACACCAGTTGCGGCTGCACTTCCATATTGAAGCGACGCGCCGTATTAAACAGATTTAACAGTACATGTCCAAACGAAATTTCGGCCAGCGGTTTCTCAAAGATAGGTTCACAGACCGTACGAATGGCAAATTCGAACTCTTCAACGTTGGTATCTGGTGGCACCCAGCCAGAATCGACGTGTAGCTCTGCCACTTTGCGATAGTCGCGATTAAAGAAGGCGATAAAGTTTTCTGCCAGATAGCGTTTATCTTCTTTGTTTAGCGAGCCAACAATCCCGCAATCAATGCCGATATATTTCGGGTTTTCCGGGTGTTCATAGCTTACGAAGATGTTGCCAGGGTGCATATCGGCATGGAAAAAGCTGTCGCGAAAGACCTGAGTGAAGAACACCTGCACGCCGCGTTCCGCCAGCAATTTCATGTTAGTGCCGTTTTTCTCCAGCGCCGCAACATCAGACACCGGAATGCCGTAAATGCGCTCCATCACCATCATCCCTTCACTACAATAGTCAGGGTAAACTTCCGGGATGTAGAGCATCGGGCTGTCTTCAAAATTGCGCCGAAGCTGAATGGCGTTGGCAGATTCCCGCAGCAAATTCAGTTCATCAATCAAGGTCTTTTCGTACTCGCGCACCACTTCGGTTGGGCGCAGACGGCGACCATCCGGCAGCAAACGCGGCACCCAGCGAGCCAGACGGTAGATAAGTTTCAGATCCGCTTTAATGACCGGCAAAATATCCGGGCGGATGACTTTAATCACCACCTCTTTACCATTCGATTTCAATCGCGCGGTATGAACCTGGGCGATAGAAGCAGAAGCCAGCGGCTTGATTTCAAAATCGTCAAACCACGCTTCTACCGGCAAGCCGCCCATTGCAGCTTCAATCTGCTGCTTCGCCAGCTTGCCATCAAACGGAGCAACTTTGTCCTGCAATAACGCCAGCTGATCGGCAATATGCGGTGGAAAAAGATCGCGGCGGGTTGATAACATTTGCCCGAACTTGATCCAAACCGGCCCCAGTTCTTGCAGGGCCAGTCGTAGTCGCTCACCTAAAAGTTTGTCTTTATGCCGATTTGGCATCCAGAATAATGAGTATCGCCATAGCCGTAGCGGCAGGGTGATACGCATTTTGGGGATCAGTTCATCAAGTCCGTAGCTTAAAAAAGTGCGAATGATGAAATATAGGCGCCGTACTTCACCTGGCGTCATTTAGCCTCCAGTTTTTCCAGCCGTTTGGTCAGGGCATCAACAGCACGCTCGACGGCAGCCGTCTCTTCCGCAAACCAGGCCACTTCAAGCGGACCGGGTGCCATACGCCACTCTTCAGTAATGGCTTCCGCCACATAACGTTGCTGGCGCTTAATGCCGTGATGCAGGAACTTTGCGCCTCCGCGCATGGCTTTGCTGATTCCTTCAGCGGCGATATCACCGGTATAAGGGGCCAGCAGTTCCGCAGGGTCGAACTCTGCCAGATCTGCCAGCGCAACGAAGTTTTGCACCACCTGAATATCGCCCTGCACTTCCAGCTCACCACTGCGAATCAGTGCGGTAAGCTGCTGGCGATCGCGAAGTTTCGGCAACACACTGGCGTAGGCGATAACGGTGCAGTCAGCATCGCCTGCCCATTCGCCCAGTACATCAACCTGGCGTTCGCTGAACACCAGAATCAATGACGTCGAAAAGCCTTTTACCTCCACGCGCAATACTTTACCCAGCAGACGCGAGCGGGCTGTTTTCAGCGCGGGTGAGCGATACAGGAAGGTGTTGAGCAGACTTTCAATTCCTGCCGTCACTAAAGGTTTAAAAGGCATTTCCGGTCTCCTGTCAGAACTTATAACCACGATGCAGCGCCACAACCCCTGCCGTCAGATTGTAGTAGTCGACACTTTCGAATCCGGCATCCTGCATCATGGCTTTCAGGGTATCCTGATCGGGATGCATACGGATGGATTCTGCCAGATAACGGTAGCTGTCGGCGTCGTTCGCGACCAGTGAGCCAATACGCGGCAGCACATGGAAGGAGTATGCATCATAGGCTTTGCTCAGCGGCTCGATAATTGGCTTCGAGAACTCAAGCACCAGCAGGCGGCCGCCGGGTTTCAGCACGCGATACATTGAACGCAGTGCTTTATCTTTGTCGGTGACGTTACGCAGACCAAACGAAATGGTGATGCAATCAAAGGTGTTATCCGGGAACGGCAGCGCCTCAGCGTTCGCCTGAACATACTCAACGTTGCCAATCACACCGATATTACGCAGCTTCTCGCGTCCCATTTTGAGCATGGATTCATTGATATCAGCAAGGACCACTTTGCCAGTTTCTCCGACCAGGCGGGAGAATTTCGCTGTCAGGTCGCCGGTGCCACCAGCCAGATCCAGCACGGTCTGCCCACGGCGTACGCCGCTGCAATCAATCGTGAATCGCTTCCACAAACGATGAATACCAAATGACATCAAATCATTCATGACATCGTATTTTGATGCCACGGAATGGAAAACGTGGGCGACCATATCCGCTTTTTGTTCCTTCGCGACGGTCTGAAAACCAAAGTGCGTCGTTTCTTGTGACTTATCCACCATCTCAATGCCTGCTCATCAAAAAATTGTTCCAGAAGTGTAACAGATTGGGCGTCGATGCCCTAGATTTCTACCCGGCTTAACTACCCCTAATGGGCTAGCGCGACTGCTGATTATATTCATCATCGCGTTGATAAGCTTCATCATTCGGCTGCTCCGGAACCGACCGAAGTCGATACTCTTCATCCTGGCTCACCGCCTGTTCAGCCAAATCCGGATTAATCTCGCGTTTAATTTCTACTCCTAAACCGCGAAACGCTTCTGCCTGCGCCAGCACATTTCCGCGACCTGAAGAGAGTTTTTTCATTGCCTGGCGGTAGTTATCCTGCGCTTTGTCGAGACTTTGACCAATCGCGGACATGTCATCGATGAACAAACGCATCTTGTCGTACAGCTTGCTGGCACGATCGGCGATTTGCTGGGCGTTACGGCTTTGATGCTCATAACGCCACAGGTTGGCAATAGTACGCAACGCCACCAGCAGCGTAGTCGGGCTAACCAGCATGATATTGTTTTTCAACGCTTCGGTGATCAGCTCCGGCTGGCGGTCAAGCGCCAGTAAAAAAGCGGGTTCAACGGGAATAAACATCAGCACGTAATCCAGAGTTCGCAGCCCCGGCAGCTGTTGATAATCTTTGCGTCCCAGCAAACGGATATGGTTACGCACCGACGCGATATGTTCCTGTAGCGCGCTTTCGCGGGTGTAGTCGTCTTCGGCGTTAAAATAGCGTTCATAGGCGACCAGCGTCATTTTGGCGTCGATCACCACATCTTTTCCCTGCGGCAGCCGCACGATGACATCCGGCTGCATCCGCGAGCGGGCGTCATTTTCGATGCTGACCTGGGTTTCATATTCATACCCTTCACGCAGACCGGAAGCCTCCAGCACCCGCGTCAATACTACCTCGCCCCAGTTGCCCTGGGTTTTATTGTCGCCTTTCAGCGCGCGCGTCAGGTTGATCGCTTCCTGGGCCATTTGCGCGTTGAGTTGCTGGAGATTGCGAATTTCGTGGGTCAGGGTATGGCGTTCTTGTGCTTCTTTACCGAAGCTGTCCTGAACCTGACGGCGGAAACCGTCCAGTTGTTCACGTAGCGGCGACAACAGGCTGTTCAGACTCTGACGGTTTTGCTCATCAACCCGGCGATTGCTGTGCTCAAAAATACGGTTGGCGAGGTTTTCAAACTGCTCACTGAGGCGCTGCTCGCTGTTAATCATCTGGCGAATTTTATCGTCAGCATGTTGCTGTGCGGCTTCCATCCGCGTGGTTACTTCACGCAGATCGGCCTCCAGAGAGGTGTTAATACTTTGCAGGCTGCGCACTTCGTTATTGAGCAATTCACACTCTGCACGCCAGTGCTCGCTTTGGGTAATTTGTTGTTTTGCCGCGCTTAACTCCGCGACCATCTCTTCACGTTCAGCTAATTGCTCGGCTTTTTGCTGCGCATGTTGATAACTGGCAAACAGCCAGCCAATTGCCACACCCACCAACGCAATAACTGCGTAAACCATGATTGAGAAATCCACAACGCCTCCTGACGCAACAACTTACCCGCACAAAATAGAATTGTGCTGTACAAACGTCCAGTTGGAAAGGCATTTCCTGCGAGGCGCTACGCAAAAATACAAAAGGCCGAACGCGTCGGCCTTCAGACAGGAGAAGAGAATTACAGCAGACGACGCGCCGCTTCCACCACGATTTTCACCGCATGGCTTTCGGTTTGTTTCATCGTCTCAGCATTCGGGATCTCTTGCTGGGTGCGGTTAACGATAACACCCGCTACCATACCGGCACGCAGGCCCTGACTTGCACACATGGTCAGCAGAGTTGCAGATTCCATTTCATAGTTCATTACGCCCATCGCCTGCCACTCTTCCATAGAACCTTTAAAGTGACGAACTACGCGACCAGAGTAAGTATCGTAACGTTCCTGACCTGGGTAGAAGGTATCAGAAGAAACTGTCACGCCAACGTGAGTTGTCGCGCCAATAGATTTCGCAGCTTCAACCAGCGCAGTCGTACATTCGAAATCAGCGACAGCCGGGAATTCCAGCGGTGCGAAGTGCAGGCTCGCGCCATCCAGACGGACAGACGCCGTGGTAACCAGGACATCACCCACATTAATATGCGGCTGAATAGCGCCCGTTGTACCGATACGCAGGAAGGTGCGAATGCCCAGCTGTGCCAGCTCTTCAACAGCAATAGAGGTAGACGGGCCGCCGATACCGGTAGAGCAGACGATAACAGGTTTACCATCCAGCTCTGCACGCCAGGTAGTGAATTCGCGGTGAGATGCCAGCTTAACCGGCTTATCCATCAGCGCGGCGATCTTTTCCACACGATCCGGGTCGCCAGGGACGATGGCAAGCGTAGCCCCTTGTAAATCGTTTTTAGTGAGGCCGAGATGAAAAACATCAGACTTGGACATATACAACTCCTCTGTGAATCGGTTTAGTCAGAAGAAGCAAAAAGACACTTTACCGAAGGGTTTAACATTTTTTCGTGATACTCATCACCATGACGCAAATGCGTTGCATAAATTTACCCACCAAAAGTGATTCATATCACATAAATCACTCTTCATTCTGCAGGACTGCATAAAAGATGAGCCGATTCAGGCAATGTGATTTGTTGCATGCTGACTATAGTTAACATTGCGCAACATTTTTATAAGGGTACGGAGAATACCATGGCAACAACACAACAATCTGGATTTGCACCTGCTGCATCGCCTCTCGCTTCGACCATCGTTCAGACCCCGGACGACGCGATTGTGGCGGGCTTCACCTCTATCCCTTCACAAGGGGATAACATGCCTGCTTACCATGCCAGACCAAAGCAAAGCGATGGCCCACTGCCAGTGGTCATTGTAGTGCAGGAAATTTTTGGCGTGCATGAACATATCCGCGACATTTGTCGCCGTCTGGCGCTGGAGGGGTATCTGGCTATCGCACCTGAACTTTACTTCCGCGAAGGCGATCCGAATGATTTTGCCGATATCCCCACGTTGCTTAGCGGTCTGGTAGCAAAAGTGCCTGACTCGCAGGTGCTGGCCGATCTCGATCATGTCGCCAGTTGGGCTTCCCGCAACGGCGGCGATGTTCATCGTTTAATGATCACCGGATTCTGCTGGGGTGGACGTATCACCTGGCTGTATGCCGCGCATAATCCACAGCTAAAAGCCGCAGTGGCGTGGTACGGCAAACTGACGGGCGACAAGTCGCTGAATTCACCGAAACAACCTGTTGATATCGCAACCGATCTTAACGCGCCGGTTCTCGGCTTATATGGTGGTCAGGATAACAGCATTCCGCAGGAGAGCGTTGAAACGATGCGCCAGGCGCTGCGGGCTGCTAATGCGAAAGCAGAGATTATCGTGTACCCGGATGCCGGGCATGCATTCAACGCTGATTATCGCCCGAGCTATCATGCCGAATCTGCGAAAGATGGCTGGCAGCGTATGCTGGAATGGTTTAAGCAGTATGGTGGGAAGAAGTCGCTGTAATGAGAAAAGACCGGGTGGTATTACCACCCGGTTTGGATTTACCCCCGACGCAAATTCTGCGCCGCCTGCACCATGTTCGCCAGTGCCGCGCGGGTTTCTGGCCAGCCGCGCGTTTTCAGGCCACAGTCCGGGTTGACCCACAGGCGCTCTGCCGGAATGCGTTTTGCCGCTTTCTTCAGCAAGGCTTCAATCCATTCCACGCTCGGTACGTTTGGCGAGTGAATGTCATAGACGCCAGGACCGATTTCATTTGGATAATCAAACTCTTCAAACGACTCCAGCAACTCCATGTCGGAACGCGAGGTTTCGATGGTGATGACGTCTGCGTCCAGCGCCGCAATCGAATCCATGATGTCGTTGAACTCGCAATAACACATGTGAGTGTGGATTTGTGTGTCATCTTTCGCCACGGCGGCGTTGATACGGAAGGCCTCTACGCCCCACTGGAGATACGCATCCCAGTCGCTACGACGCAGCGGTAAACCTTCGCGCAGCGCCGGTTCGTCAATCTGGATGATGCCAATTCCAGCGGCTTCCAGATCGGCCACTTCATCACGCAGCGCCAGCGCAATCTGTTTGGCGATGGTTTCACGGCTGACATCTTCACGCGGGAACGACCAGCAGAGTATGGTCACCGGCCCCGTCAGCATCCCTTTCACCGGTTTGTCGGTCAGCGATTGCGCATACTTCGCCCACTCCACGGTAATCGGTGCCGGGCGGCTAATGTCACCAATGACAATCGGTGGCTTCACGCAGCGGGAACCGTAGCTCTGTACCCAACCGTTTTGCGTAAAGACAAATCCGTCGAGGTGCTCGCCAAAGTATTCCACCATGTCATTACGCTCGGCCTCGCCATGTACCAGCACATCCAGTCCCAAACGTTCCTGCTCAACAATGGCCTGCTTGATATGTTCCGCAATGCCCGTGCGGTAGTTGTTGGCGTCGAGATTGCCCTTTTTGAAATCCAGACGCAGGGTACGAATTTCCGTGGTTTGCGGGAAGGAACCAATCGTGGTGGTCGGCCACGCTGGCAGTTTAAAACGCGCACGCTGGGCTTCAGCACGCACTTCATAGACATTCGCACGCTGGCTGTCCTGGGCGGTGATCGCCGCCAGACGCTTTTCTACCGCCGGATTATGTACACGAGTAGAGTGACGACGCGCCTGAATTGGGGCGCTCCACTCTGCCAGAGCTGCCGTGTCACCACTGTTCAGCGCATCGCGCAGCAGTGCCAGTTCATGGCATTTTTGTAGGGCGAAGGCAAACCAGCTTTTCACTTCTGCATCAAGACGCGTTTCCACGCTCAGGTCGATGGGGCTGTGCAGCAACGAGCAGGAAGATGCCACCCACAAATCACGTTTGCCGACAATGTCCTTAATTTGCGCATATTTCTCAGTAAGATCGGCGCGCCAGACGTTACGACCATTGATCAGACCCGCAGACAGCAGCCAGTCAGAAGGCAGGCGCTTGTGCAGTTCAACAACGTTATCTTTACCATGTACAAGGTCCACATGCAGCCCCTGAACAGGCAGCGCAGTAATCGTGTCGAGATTTGGCGTTACGCCTTCAAAATAGGTGGTCAGCAGCAGTTTCACCTGTCCCTGGAGCGCGTCGTAAGCGGGTTTGTATGCGTCCAGCCACGCCTGTGGTAGTTCCAGTACCAGCGCGGGTTCATCAATCTGTACCCACTCGATGCCGCGTTTCGCCAGTTCTGCCAGCACTTGCTGATAAACCGGCAGAATGTCGTTCAGCAGGCTAAGGCGGTCAAACTGTTCACCTTTCACTTTCCCCAGCCACAGGTAAGTAACCGGCCCCAGCAGCACAGGCTTAACGTTGTGGCTCAGCGCCAGCGCCTCGTCCACTTCCTCCAGCAGCTGCGTCCAAGTCAGTTTGAACTGTTGGCCTTTAACGAACTCCGGCACCATGTAGTGATAGTTGGTGTTAAACCATTTGGTCATTTCCGCTGCCGCCGCAGGTTCGCCAGTCGGCGCACGTCCACGACCAATACGGAACAGGGTGTCGATATCTACCGAACCGTCTTTGTTCTGATGACGTGGCGGAACATTACCCAGCAGCAAACTGGTGGTCAGTACATGATCGTACCAGGCAAAATCGCCCACCGGCAGCAGGTCGATACCCGCTTGCTTTTGTTGATCCCAGTGACGAGCACGCAGTTCACGCCCTACTGTCAGCAGTTCTTCACGCGTGGAGTTCCCCGCCCAATAACTTTCTTGCGCTTTTTTCAGCTCGCGACGCAGGCCAACGCGAGGGAAACCGAGGGTGTGATTCAATATTGTCATTTTTCTTCCTCTAATTATATGTAAATCCTATGGATTTTGAATTTAGGGAAGGCGGCAAGTTTATTCATCGCCGGGAGCTTACTGAAGTAAGTGACCGGGGTGGAGAAACGCAGCCAACGCACCATAAATTTAAAAGACGAATGATTTTAGCCGTCCAGATGTTTACACATCCATAATTGGCGGTTACTGTATATTCCTCAAGCGCAAATTATTCATGCCGAAGTGAAGGACTTTCATGATCGAAGTAAAACACCTGAAAACGCTACAAGCGTTGCGGAACTGCGGCTCGCTCGCAGCCGCTGCGGCAACGTTGCATCAGACGCAATCCGCCCTGTCTCACCAGTTTAGCGATCTGGAACAACGCCTTGGCTTCCGGCTATTTGTGCGTAAGAGCCAGCCGCTACGCTTTACACCGCAGGGAGAAATCCTGTTGCAACTGGCAAACCAGGTGCTGCCGCAAATCAGCCAGGCACTGCAAGCCTGCAATGAACCGCAGCAGACGCGTCTGCGCATTGCCATTGAGTGCCATAGCTGTATTCAGTGGCTGACACCCGCTTTAGGAAATTTCCATAAGAACTGGCCGCAGGTAGAGATGGATTTTAAATCGGGCGTGACGTTTGACCCGCAGCCCGCGTTGCAACAGGGCGAGCTGGATCTGGTGATGACCTCCGATATCCTGCCGCGCAGTGGCCTGCATTATTCGCCGATGTTCGATTATGAAGTACGCCTGGTGTTAGCACCTGACCATCCACTGGCGGCAAAAACGCGTATTACACCGGAAGATCTCGCCAGCGAGACGCTATTAATTTATCCGGTGCAGCGTAGTCGACTGGATGTCTGGCGGCATTTTCTTCAGCCGGCAGGCGTCAGCCCGTCACTGAAAAGCGTCGATAACACCTTATTGTTGATTCAAATGGTTGCCGCGCGGATGGGTATTGCCGCGCTACCGCATTGGGTAGTAGAGAGTTTTGAGCGCCAGGGTCTGGTGGTGACCAAAACCCTGGGCGAAGGCTTGTGGAGCCGACTGTACGCCGCCGTGCGCGATGGCGAGCAGCGTCAGCCAGTTACGGAAGCGTTTATTCGCTCAGCGCGCAATCACGCCTGCGATCATCTGCCGTTTGTGAAGAGCGCGGAGCGACCCACTTACGATGCACCCACAGTGAGGCCAGGATCACCAGCGCGCCTGTAATAAACGTTGGCCAGTGCGGCTGTTGGTGCCAGATAGCCAGGTTTACCAGCAGCCCTGCCGGAACGTGCATATTATTCATAATGCCCAGCGTTCCGGCGTCCACCTGCGTCGCGCCGTAGTTCCACATAAAGTAGCCAATCCCGGAAGCCACCACGCCAAGAAACACCAGAATGCCCCATTGCAACGTGGTTTGCGGCATTTTCTGCGCATTTCCCAGCAAGAACCATGCAATTACCGCCACCAGGAACGCGCCAAGATAGAACCACGCAAAGGCGTTATACTGCGGCATCGGGCGAGTTTCCATCAGGCGTTTGTAACCCACCATGCCGATGGCAAAAGTGATATTGGAGAGTTGCACCAGCAACAAGCCAGTCCAGAAATGGTCGGTGACCTGATCATAGCGAATAATCCCGGCACCAATCACCGCCAGCAAGGCGCTAAAAGCATAGCCCCAGCGCAGACGGCGCTTACTCATGATGTCATAAATCAGCGTGATGTAGAGCGGCGTCAGTACGGTGAACAGCAACAATTCGGAGACCGTCAGGTAGAGATAAGCGCGGAAACTCAGCATATACATCACGCCGAGCTGCATCGCGCCCACCAGCATATACAGGCCGACCGTTTTCAGGCTATTGCTACGGGTACGCAGAAACGGCAGAAAAACGAGTGCCGCCAAGCCAACGCGCACCAGCACCGCAAAATAGCTATCGACGTGCCCCGCAAGGTACTCGCCATAAAAGCTAAAGGAGAAGGCCCACAGAATCGTGGTGATGATAAGTAACGCCACAATGGAAAACTCTTTGATTAACGAGTATCCATTGTAGCGAAGTATCAGGTTGACAACTGACCAAATAAAGAACGATTACGATAAATAGAGTTTACGCAGATAATGCGGCACCGCGTCGTCGGCATTAGTACCAATAACTTCCAGCTCCGGATGCAGATCTTTCAGACGCTGGTGCGCACTGCCCATAATGCAGCCTTTCCCCGCCATCGACAGCATTTCGGCGTCGTTCATCCCGTCACCAAACGCAATACAATCCTTCAGGCTGTAGCCCAGTTTCTTCGCCACTGCTTCCAGCGCATGGCCTTTCGACACGCCGCCCGCCATCACTTCCAGACAGGTTAAGGTAGAGAAACTGACGTTGACGCGATCGCCCCAGCGAGCGTTAATCGCCTGCTCCAGCGGCAGCAGTTGTTCATGGGAATCGCAGGTGAAAAACACTTTGCTGATGCCTTCCGGCTCCAGTAATCCCGGCTCATACAGCGCATATTTGAACACCGCTTCTTTAAAAAAGCGCATCTCTTCCGGGCGATGGCGATTCATAAACCATTCGTCGTCGCGATAAACGTTAGTAATGATGTCCGGATTGTCGTTGACTACGCCAAACAGATCGCTGGCAATGTCGCGATCCAGGTTATGAGCAAAAATCAGATTGCCATCCAGATCGTGAACGCGCGCACCATTGGAGGTAATCATGTAAGACTTAATCTCCAGATTATCGCGAATTTGCCCCACATCAACGTGGTGACGACCGGTCGCAAACACAAAGTTGATGCCGCGCGCGGTGAGCAGCTTCAGAGTTTCTTTGGCGTAAGGGGATAACGTATGGTCGGGAGAAAGTAACGTGCCATCTAAATCAGACGCAACAACCTGGTACATAAGAAATTTAAACCTCTGTAGAGCGGTTTCCGCTGGGTGAGTTATGCCTGTTGAAAAAATCAACGATGGCGTGGAGCGCGACTGAGCGCATTGCGTCCTTTTCAAAAAGGATCTCATGGTAAGCACCTTTTATTACCAACGGCCGTCCTCCTTCGACAGGATGGCCCGCGGCGGTGCGGAGTTCACAAAAACGGTCGTGCATGCGGTTATCCACCACGCGTTCCTCTTCAGCTTGTAAGAGAAGCGTTTGCGTGGCGTCATCACCCGCACCGGCTAACACCTGTTCGCCAGCCAGAATACTTTCGCGTACCCAATGGTAGGTCGGCCCACCGACGCGAATCGTTGGGTCATCAGCATAGAAGCGTAAGTTACGTCGATATCGCTGTCTGCTGTGGGTCAGTACGTTGATAGCAAACGGCAACGCGCGCCAGCGCCCGGTGCCTATTGCATAGCCATCACGGAAACGTGGATGCGCTTCGGCCCAGTTGAGGATCTGCCGTGCCATAAATGACGGCATACGAATCACGATCCCAAACATTGGCGCAGTTAGCGCAATGGCGTCACATACACCTGGATGGCGTTGCAGAAATAATGTGGAGATCGCACCGCCCATCGAATGTGCCAGTATATAGCGTTTACGCCACGGACCGGGCTGAACCTCCTGCTGCCAGAATGCCGCCAGATCATCAACATAATCATTAAAGCGATTAACATGCCCGAGATGCGGATCGGCTAACAGGCGACCGGAACGTCCCTGCCCGCGATGGTCGATGATTAAGACATCAAACCCCAAATGGAACAGGTCGTAGGCCAGTTCCGCATATTTTACGTAGCTCTCAATACGCCCCGGGCAGATGACTACCACCCGGTCATGGTGCTGTGCGCGAAAACGGACAAAGCGCACCGGAATGTCATCCACACCAGTAAACTCTGCTTCATCACGCTGACGCCAGAAATCAGTCAGCGGTCCCATGGTAAAAGCAGCAAACGCGTTTTCTCTTGTTTCCCAGTCTTTTTGCTGCTGAAACATCGGGTAATCTGCCTCTTAAACCACGTAAAATCGTTTTTTTAAGCGTGCCTGACACAACGCTGCGACAGTAGCGTATTGTGGCACAAAAATAGACACACCGGGAGTTCATCATGACCTTAGAATGGTGGTTTGCCTACCTGCTGACATCGATCATTTTAAGCCTGTCGCCAGGCTCTGGTGCAATCAACACTATGACCACCTCGCTCAACCACGGTTATCGCGGCGCGGTGGCGTCTATTGCTGGGCTTCAGACCGGACTGGCGATTCATATTGTGCTGGTTGGCGTGGGGTTGGGGACGCTATTTTCCCGCTCAGTGATTGCGTTTGAAGTGTTAAAGTGGGCAGGCGCGGCTTACTTGATTTGGCTGGGAATCCAGCAGTGGCGCGCCGCTGGCGCAATTGATCTTAAATCGCTGGCCTCTACTCAATCGCGTCGACATTTGTTCCAGCGCGCAGTTTTTGTGAATCTCACCAATCCCAAAAGTATTGTGTTTCTGGCGGCGCTATTTCCGCAATTCATCATGCCGCAACAGCCGCAACTGATGCAGTATATCGTGCTCGGCGTCACCACTATTGTGGTCGATATTATTGTGATGATCGGTTACGCCACCCTTGCTCAAAGGATTGCTCTATGGATTAAAGGACCAAAGCAGATGAAGGCGCTGAATAAGATTTTCGGCTCGTTGTTTATGCTGGTGGGAGCGCTGTTAGCATCGGCGAGGCATGCGTGAAAAATAATGTCGGATGCGGCGTAAACGCCTTATCCGACTTACTCTGAAGACGCGTCTGGCATCACCGCGAAATAATCAAATGAATGCCAAATCCGGCAAATAACGCCCCGGCAAAACCATCAATCCACTTCGCCAGACGTTGATAACCACGGCGCATTTGCGGCAGGGCAAACAGACTGGCAACGACGGTAAACCACGCCAGTGTTTCGACAATAATCAACGCGAAAATGCCCCAGCGCTCGGTAGTGCCAACGTTATCGCCGACAAACAATGAGAATACCGAACCAAAATAGATAATCGCTTTCGGATTGGCGAGATTGGTCAGTAAGCCTTTCAGGAAACTGCGCCCGCTTTTCGCCAGCTCAACCTGTGGTGCAGGCGCAGATACAGCCTCTTTTTTCAGTGCACCGCGTAGCATCTGGTAACCCATCCAGCAGAGATACAGGCCACCGCCTACCATAATCAGCGTATGCAGCCAGGCCATTTTTTCGATAATCAAATGCAGGCCAAGCAACGCAATCCCAGCCCAAACCATTACGCCGCAGGTAATGCCCAGCACGCCCATCATCGCTTCTTTACGGGAACGACTGACAGCGGTCTGAGAGACAAAAAAGAAATCGGGACCGGGGCTCATAAGCGCCACAATGTGCACCATGGCGACGGTGAGAAATAACATCAACATACATTTGACTCGCGGGGGAAACGTTTACGGAGTCTTCATACTGGCACTTTTTTATGCTGCTGACTACTCTTCGTCGTCGCCATCGACATGCGCACGAATCAGCGCCATAAACGGTTTACCAAAGCGTTCCAGCTTGCGCATCCCAACGCCGTTAACGCTGAGCATTTCGCTGGCGGTGATCGGCATCTGTTCAGCCATCTCAATCAAGGTTGCGTCGTTAAACACCACGTACGGCGGGACATTACTTTCATCGGCAATCGATTTACGCAGTTTGCGTAATTTGGCGAACAGTTTGCGATCATAGTTGCCGCCGAACGATTTCTGCATCGCTTTCGGTTTGAGCGCCACGATACGCGGCACGGCAAGTTGCAAAGAGGATTCGCCGCGCAGCACCGGGCGCGCGGCCTCTGTCAGTTGTAGGGCAGAATGCTGGGCAATATTTTGCGTCACCAGGCCGAGATGAATCAGCTGGCGGATCACGCTCACCCAATGTTCATGGCTTTTATCACGGCCCATACCATAGACTTTCAGTTTGTCATGACCATAGTCGCGGATACGCTGGTTATTAGCACCACGAATCACTTCCACCACATAACCCATCCCAAACCGCTGATTCACACGACCAATGGTGGAAAGGGCAATCTGAGCATCGGTTGAACCGTCGTACTGTTTCGGCGGATCGAGGCAGATATCGCAGTTCCCGCACGGCTCCTGACGCCCTTCGCCAAAATAGTTCAGCAATACCAGACGACGGCAAGTTTGCGCTTCGGCAAACGCGCCCATCGCATTGAGTTTGTGGCGCTCGATATCCTGCAACTGCCCCTGCGGCTTCTCTTCCAGACAACGGCGCAGCCACGCCATATCAGCCGGATCGTAAAACAGCATCGCTTCCGCAGGCAGGCCATCACGCCCGGCGCGACCGGTTTCCTGATAATAGGATTCGATATTGCGCGGAATATCAAAGTGGACCACGAAGCGAACGTTTGGTTTATTGATGCCCATGCCGAACGCCACCGTCGCCACCACAATTTGCAGATCATCGCGCTGGAATTTCTCCTGCACGTCGGCGCGGACATTATTTTCCAGCCCGGCATGATAGGCCGCCGCGCTAATACCCCTGCTTTGCAGGCGCGCAGCGGTGTCTTCTACTTTCGCCCGGCTGTTGCAGTAGATAATGCCAGACTTACCGCGCTGTTCCTGCACGTAGCGCATCAACTGATCGAGCGGTTTGAATTTCTCCATCAGCATGTAGCGAATATTCGGACGGTCAAAACTGCTGATTTGAATCAGCGGATCGTTCAGCCCCAGCAGGCGCACGATATCCTGGCGCGTGGTGTCGTCGGCTGTGGCGGTCAGCGCCATAAACGGCAGCGTCGGGAACCGCTGGCGCAACTGACCGAGCGCGGCATATTCCGGGCGGAAATCGTGACCCCATTGGGAGATACAGTGCGCTTCATCGACGGCTAATAACACCGGATTCCAGTGCGCCAGATGCTCAAGAAAGTTATCCAGCATCAGGCGTTCCGGGGCGATATACAGTAAGCGAATTTGCCCGGTGCGGCAGCCTGTCATCACTTCAAGTTGCTGTTCGCGGGTTTGCGTCGAGTTAAGGCACGCCGCCGCCACGCCGTTGGCCTGTAGTTGATCCACCTGATCTTTCATCAACGAAATCAGCGGTGAAACAACCACGGTAAGGCCGTTTAGCAATAAGGCAGGAATTTGATAGCAAAGGGATTTTCCGCCACCAGTGGGCATAACAACCAGGCAATCGCGACCGGAAAGCACAGTGTCGATAATTTCTTCCTGGCCGGGGCGAAACTGTTGGTAGCCAAAGGTTTCTTGTAAAACCTGTTTAGCTCCGGACTCCAGATTCAACACTTCCGCCTGCGCCACATTCACCCCGATTGCCTGAAATAAAAACAGGCGCTATTTTCAGCGCCTGCGCGAGAAACTGCAATGCTTTTAGTCTCTGAGAGGGTAATCCTGGATGCTGGATTCCAGATTTGCCAACCACTCAACCGTTCATCAAAACAAGTCGTTTAGCATAACCCCTACACCGACACGGGTCTGGTTGAAGTTATAGTCGATGAGCGATTCGCCATAGCCGCTGTAAACCTGAGTATAAAGGCGCACATGTTTGGTGATCGGGTAACTTAAGCCTAACTCCGCGCCGCCGTAGCCGGTGTTCCAGTTGTACTGTCCTTTCGCACTGAGCACCGCATCACCGAGGTGATAGCCGATTTTAAGCTGGTAGTAACCCATATATTTGGTGATATCCGGGTTATCGTCAGTATTACCCACCACATACCACGGCTTCACTTCTACCAGCCAGTTACCGTTTTCTGCCATCAGGCGAGTATAAAGGCGGTTCCAGCTGCGGGAGGTCGGGTCTGAACGCCCGTTAGAGTCGTGGTTATACCCCATCTCCACATCGCGCAGCGTCCAACCTGCAAAACGGTAATCGGTGGCAAAACCGAGGAACAATTGCGGTTCGTAGTTGGTTTCACGAAACGGTGAAGACTCTTCGCTATTGGACAGTTGCCACCAGGATTTTTGCGTATAAGACGCACCCAACACCGAGTTTGGGCCTAAAATCCCACGCCACAGCGGAAATGCCAGGCTCAACTGAAACTTTACTTCATCCTTACGCGCATTTTCCGCCCAGTCGTAACTGGCAATCGCTTCTTTATTCAGATCGCTGGTTTGGGTGTAGATGAGGTAGTTGGTGTCATAAGGATAGAGCGTGAACGGATTGTCATGCTCCTGCAGCATATTGGCGATAATACTGCCACGCACCGCTGGCGCGTCATGCACCTCTTTCACCGTTGCCTCTTGTGCATATACTGCCATAGGCAACATAAACACCGGCAACAACCAGCCCTGCAGAGTCCGCATCGGTCGTGTTCTCCGTAACGAATTATTGATAAGGTGAATGTTTTTCTGCGGGCTATTTTACATACTTAACTCCATTGCCGTTAGTTATCCCTTCCTAAAGTAGAAACCAACAACAAAGAAGCATAAAATCAACATTTCATTAACCAATGAAGTGTAAGGATGATATGTCTGCCGTACTGACCGCTGAACAAGCCCTGAAATTAGTGGGTGAGATGTTTGTTTATCACATGCCATTTAACCGCGCATTGGGGATGGAACTGGAGCGTTACGAAAAAGAGTTCGCACAGCTGGCCTTTAAAAATCAGCCGATGATGGTGGGTAACTGGGCGCAAAGCATTTTGCACGGCGGAGTCATTGCGTCGGCGCTGGATGTCGCCGCCGGTCTGGTGTGCGTGGGAAGTACCTTAACCCGCCACGAAACCATCAGTGAAGATGAACTACGCCAGCGGCTATCGCGGATGGGGACCATTGATCTTCGCGTTGATTATCTGCGCCCAGGCAGGGGCGAGCGTTTTACTGCTACCAGTAGCCTGTTGCGTGCAGGCAATAAAGTCGCCGTCGCCCGCGTTGAATTACACAATGAAGAACAGCTTTATATTGCCAGTGCCACCGCCACCTATATGGTAGGTTGAAGACATAAAAGCAGGTAAACTGCTGTTACCAATTAAAAATGAGTATTCCCGATGGATGCAAAACAAACGCGGCAGGGCGTATTACTCGCTCTTGCCGCTTATTTTATTTGGGGTATTGCGCCAGCATACTTCAAGCTGATTTACTACGTGCCCGCCGATGAGATCCTGACGCATCGCGTGATCTGGTCGTTTTTCTTTATGGTAGTGCTGATGAGCATTTGCCGCCAGTGGTCCTATTTAAAAACGCTGATTCAGACGCCACAGAAAATTTTTATGCTGGCAGTCTCTGCCGTACTGATTGGTGGCAACTGGCTACTGTTTATCTGGGCGGTGAACAATCACCATATGCTGGAAGCGAGCCTTGGTTACTTTATTAACCCGCTGGTGAACATTGTGCTGGGGATGATTTTCCTCGGCGAGCGATTCCGCCGGATGCAATGGCTGGCGGTGATTCTGGCGATATGTGGCGTGTTGGTCCAGCTGTGGACTTTTGGTTCGCTACCTATTATCGCGCTGGGGCTGGCATTTAGTTTTGCCTTCTACGGCCTGGTGCGCAAGAAGATTGCGGTAGAAGCACAAACCGGCATGTTAATTGAAACCATGTGGCTGCTGCCCGTGGCGGCGATTTACCTGTTTGCTATTGCCGACAGTTCAACCAGCCATATGGGGCAAAACCCGATGTCGCTGAATTTACTGCTGATCGCCGCCGGTATTGTCACTACCGTACCGCTGTTGTGTTTTACTGCCGCTGCCACGCGCCTGCGTCTCTCAACGTTAGGCTTTTTTCAGTACATTGGCCCGACGCTGATGTTCCTGCTGGCTGTGACGTTTTATGGTGAAAAACCGGGTGCCGATAAGATGGTGACTTTCACCTTTATTTGGGTGGCGCTGGCAATTTTTGTGATGGACGCGATTTATACGCAGCGTAGAACGTCCAAATAAAAAATAAATATATTCTGAAAAAATATGCCGACTCTTGTATGAGAGTGGGCATATTGCCATGCTGACAGGAGACTCACACAAGGATGTAAAATTTATGTTACGTATGTTTATCCCAACATCTAACGGTAAGATTTCCAGACACCGATATATATTTTTATTTATTTTAATAAATTTCATTTTTGCCTTTCTTATTATCTTTTTTAACGATGGGGAAGCAGGTTTTCTTGTTATAGTCTCTACCATCGCACTCCATTATCTCGTCATCAACATGAATTGCCAACGACTCCGTGATAGTGGTTTCATATATATAAAAATTTATGTTTTTGGTACATTAGCAGTATATATCATCTCTATCATCACAATGATAGCCGAAGATTTTGCCTGTTCAGGCAATGGTTCGATGATTTTTTTGATTTGTTATTTTTCCACTTTCAGTATGCTAATGCTTGCACCTACTGATTCATCAAAACAATAGTTATGGAGTATTTATGAGTAAGGAATATATGAACGATGATTCATTAAGTGAAAAATGGAAATACCGATTTAATTTTTATGATCAACATGGCTTTCCTGGATTCTGGGGAGCAACACCAGAATATAAAGCAGCATTTAAAGCATTAAAAGTAAGACAACGATTAACTATTCAAATGAATTTCATTGCTTTCTTCTGTTCCTGGATCTATTTATTTGTTCTGGGCTTATGGAAAAAAGCAATTATAGTTCTATTACTTGGCATTCTATCTCTATTTGTTGGTGCATTAATTGGCGTTAACATTCTGGGAATTGCCGTAGCAGCCTATGTTGCTGTTAACACGAACAAATGGTTTTATGAGAAAGAGGTAAAAGGGTTAAATACCTGGAGCCTTTGAATAACAGGTGGCTTAGCCAGGCTAAGCCACCGCCTTCTTTTTACAACCAGTTCTTCCGCTTAAAGTACAGATACGGTGCCAGGCCCGCGAGGATCATAAAGATAATCGCGCCAGGGTAGCCGAAACTCCACTTCAGTTCTGGCATAAACTCAAAGTTCATCCCGTAGCTGGAAGCAACCAGCGTTGGCGGCAGGAACACGACGGATACCACCGAGAAAATTTTGATGATGCGGTTCTGCTCGATGTTGATAAAACCCATTGCCGCCTGCATCAGGAAGTTCACCTTCTGGAACAGGGATTCGTTATGCGGCAGCAGGGATTCGATATCGCGCAGGATTTCACGCGCCTGCTCCAGTTGCCCACCCGGTAAACGCGCTTTACGCACCAGGAAGTTGAGAGCGCGCTGGGTATCCATCAGACACAGGCGAACTTTCCAGCCGATATCTTCCAGTTCCGCCAGCGTGGAGAGCGCCTCGTCGTACTCATCGCCCTGATGCCCTTCCATAATCACCCGGCTCAACTGCTCCAGGTCGCTATAGATATTTTCAATTTCATCTGCCAACTGTTCGATTTTGGTTTCGAACAGATCCAGCAGCAACTCGTAGGCGTTACCGTCTACCATCGACTGGCTACGGGCACGCATACGATACAGACGAAAAGCGGGCAGTTCACGCTCACGCAGAGTAAACAGACGACCATCACGGATGGTAAATGCCACAGTGGAGTTACCGGCGTGATCTTCCGCATCTTCAAAGAAGAAGAAGGAGTGAATATGCAGGCCGTCGTCGTCTTCAAAGAAACGTGCCGATGCTTCGATGTCTTCCAGTTCCGGGCGGGTTGCCAGGCTCTGGCCAAGTTCAGATTGTACGCGCAGTCGCTCGTCGTCGTCCGGTTCGACAAGATCAATCCATACTGCATTTACAAGGGGTTGTGACTCTTCGACTTCCAGCCGGGTCAGTCGGTTATTTTCCAGTTGAAATGCGCTCAGCATGACCGGGACTCCCAATGCTTAAAATATCGGACAGTTCGGTGGGCACACAGAAACAAATTGGGTTTCAGACCATTAAACAGCCTGACTCAGCGCGACGGGAAAAATTGAGGTCGCTGACAACCGCTAAGGCTATCAGCAAAAAGGGATAGCCTTAGGAGTTGATCCTGGATGACAGGATAGTGAGCCAGTATCTACTGGGTGTGTCCAAGGCGAATGTCCTCTTAGAGTGATCGTGCGCGCATGTTACGCCAGCAAAATTTTGCCGTCAACACGCAACAGAACACCACAGAACAATAGTTGAACTTCGCGCTTTTTGGTACTCGTCAAGGTCGCTAACAGGATAAAAAAATCCCACATCTAGGACCTATAATGGCGCATCGGCTACTCATTGGTAAAGGAATGATCACCTTGAATCTCAAACGGATTTTTCTCACCCTCACCTTACTTCCCTTGTTTGCTGTTGCCGCTGATGATTGCGCACTCTCAGATCCGACGCTGACCGTACAGGCGTATACCGTTAATCCTCAAACAGAGCGGGTGAAAATGTACTGGCAAAAAGCCAATGGCGAAGCGTGGGGAACGTTACATGCTCTGCTGGCGGATATTAATAGTCAGGGTCAGGTGCAGATGGCGATGAACGGCGGCATCTATGATGAAAGCTATGCGCCGCTCGGTTTGTACATCGAAAACGGTCAGCAGAAGGTGTAATGCCAGTCAGTTAAGCAACTGACTGGCTCTTTTTCGGGGCTGTGGGGTATTTCCAGGGCCTCTCCTTTACCAC